>CANNLB010000365.1 GCA_947505565.1 Acidobacteriota bacterium
CATCTCTAAAACCCGCTCCAGCGCCCCCGCGTTCAGCGCCTGGTAGGTCAACATCAAATCAATCCGGTTCACAAACTCCGGCGCAAACTTCCGCTTCACCGCCGCCACCGCCACCGCCTCCAAACGCTTCACTTCGCCCTTCCCCTCATCGATACCCCGGACCTTCCCCGCTTCAAATCCAAACCCCGGCCGCAACTCTCGCGCCATCTCACGGGCTCCCAAATTGCTCGTCAAGAAGATCAACGACCGCTCAAAGCTCACGGTCGAGTTGTCTCCCAACTTCAGGCTGCCCTTGTCGAGTACCCCCAGCAGCAACCGCTGCAGCGACCCGGCCGCCTTCTCAATCTCGTCAAACAGAACAATCGAAATGTTGTTCCGCTCACTCATCACCGCGTTCAACTTCACCTGCGTAAACGCCGGTTGCGTCTCCTTGTGTCCCAGGTATCCCGGCGGAGCGCCGATCAGCTTTGCCACCTCGTGCTCCATCTGGTACTCACCGCAGTCCACACGCAACACATTCTTGGCGCTCCCGTGCAACACTTCGGCCAAGGCCTCTACTGTTCGTGTCTTCCCTGTACCGGTGGGTCCCAGCAGCAGAAAGATGCCAATCGGACGTCCTTCCGGCGAAAGCCCCGCCTGGTACATCTGCACGTAAGGAATGATCGCGTCCAAACTTTCCGGCTGACCGACAACGCGTTCAGCCAGCTGTGCCGCCATCTGGGCACCACGAGGATTCAATGTGGTCTTTTTGTTTCGGGCTGGCAGTATGATCTTCACGCCAGAAGTCTATACCTCTCCCACCAAACAATCAGCTCCGAACACCGCCCGGAAGCTATGCTTTACGAAACAAAGAAAAAACTTTATTTCCTTAAGAATGCAAGAGTTGCAGACGAAATGCGTTCACTGGCGTGCCCATCGCCATATGGGTTGTGAACGACTGCCATGGACTCCCTCATTTTTGCCGAATTCAGCACCAAATTCGCCTCGGCCACAATTTGTTGCCGGTCCGTCCCCACCAACTTGACCGTGCCCGCCGCAACCGCCTCTGGCCTCTCGGTCTTCTCTCGCAGTACCAAAATCGGCTTCCCCAACGACGGCCCCTCTTCCTGCACGCCCCCCGAATCCGTAATCAGCAAATACGCGCGCCGCATCAGATCGATGAAGGGAACATATTCCAGGGGCGCAATCAAGTGAACATTCGGCCTTCCTGTCAAAGTCCGGTTCACCGTCTCGACGACGTTCGGATTCGGATGAACCGGATAGACGATCTCCACGTCCGGTCGCTCCGATAACTCCGCCAGCGCCTCGCAAATCCTCTCAAAGCCTGCTCCGAAGCTCTCCCTTCGATGCGCCGTTACCAAAATCAGTTTCTTGGTGGAGTCCAGATGGCTCCAATCCATTTCAGATCGCAGTCGCCCCTCTTCCAACGCCATCTTGACGTGCAAAACGGCGTCGATGCCCGTATTCCCGGTCACCCAAATCCGGTCGTCGGCCACTCCCTCTTTCCGTAAGTTTTCCGCCGCCCACGATGTAGCCGCGAAATGCAAATCCGCCATCCGACCCGTCAAAACCCGGTTCAACTCCTCCGGAAATGGCTGCGTTAGATCCCCGGTTCGCAATCCCGCCTCAATGTGGCCCACCGGCACCCGCGCATAAAAAGCCGCCAACGCCCCGCAAAACGTCGTCGTCGTGTCGCCCTGCACCATGGCCACTTCCGGCTTCCAGCCGTCCAGGCCCTGAAACACCGGTTCCAGCGCCGCCATCATGCGGGATGTCGATTGGAACAGCGTCTGACCGGGTAGCATCAGGTTCAGATCGTACTCCGGCTTCACGTCGAACACGCCCAGGACCTGATCGAGCAGCGCCCGATGTTGCGCCGTCACGCAGACGCGAACATCGAATAGTTCCGGCCGACTACGGAAATGCAACACCACCGGGCAAAGCTTGATCGCCTCCGGGCGGGTTCCGAACAGGAAAAGCACGCGAACCGGCATCGTCGGAACGGTCTATTTGTGTCGGTACGTAATCCGACCCTTGGTCAAATCGTACGGGGACATCTCGAGCGTTACCCGATCTCCGGCGAGAACGCGGATTCGGTTCCTCCGCAGTTTGCCCGCCAAATGGGCCAAAATCGTCTTTTCTTGGTCCAATTGGACACTGAACAACCCGCTCGGGAATTTCTCAACTACCGTACCCGTTACTTCAATACTGTCTTCTTTGCTCATTCGCCTCTCAACTCTTCAGTATAGACTCAAATTCTCGCCGTTGTGGACGATAAGTCTTTCGCCCGCCATGATTTCCATTAAGGACGCCGTCGACCAACTCGCTGTTCGAGAGCAACTTCAGCAGCGAATGATGCACGAGGCTCTCGCCGCCTACCGCCAAGCGGTCGAGCAAACCCAGTTGCATGTGTTTGGATTGTTCCCCCGCGCTGGTCAGGCGCAGCAGACCGCCGTCCGTCAAACCCTCCAGCAGCTCGATGCCTCTCCGCCCGCTTTCGCGGCCACCGTGGACCCCTGGTCGGCCGCCCTGCGGAACTTTGCTCAGGACGCCGAAACTTCTCGCGCCCACGACCTCGCCATGGTCCGCGAACTCCTCGCCATTCTCTCCCGCGTCGCCGAGGATTCTAATCGCCAAGCGCACGCTTCCACCGCCGGCTTTGAACAGCTGAGCCACAACCTCGAACAACTTTCCGCCGCTCCCGACCTCGAAACCCTCCGCGAGGGGCTCTCGCATCAAATCGGCGATCTTCGGGCCTACGTCGACCAAATCGTCGCCGACCACGAACGTTTTACCTCCCGCCTTAGCTCCGAAACGGCCAGTTTCGCAAGCCGCGTCGCCGAACTAGAAACGATCGCCGCCACCGATCCGCTCACAGGCATCGCCAACCGCCGTGCCTTTGAAGCCGCGCTCGCCACTGCGCTTGCCTCGGGGGTGAACTTTTCACTCCTCATGTTCGACCTCGATGGCTTCAAAGGCATCAACGATCGCCTCGGTCACAACGCCGGAGACCAAGTCCTTTGCCATTTCGCCCGTGCGCTCCGACAGGAGATTCGTCACCAGGATCTCGCCGCTCGCCTGGGAGGGGACGAGTTCGTCGTTCTCTTACATTGCCCCTTGGACGTCGCCCTTCGCCGCGGCACCCAAATCCTCCAAAGCCTTGAGCGCCGCCGCGAAATCAATCTCAACGGTCGCACCCTCCCCGTCCCCATCCGCGCCTCCATCGGCGTCGTCGAGCATCGTGACGACGAAGTCGCTACCGAGCTTCTGCGTCGCGCTGACGATGCCATGTACGCCGTCAAACGCCGTCGAAAAGCCGCCCCCGGATAGCGCCTCCTCCGCCAGCGGCGTTATGATACTCTCCGAATGAGCTTTTACTTGCAGGGAAAACGCATTCTTATCACTGGAGCCGGTCGCGGTATCGGAAAACGTCTCGCCATCGGTCTGGCAGCCAAAGGAGCCACGGTCGGTCTGATCGCTCGCACCAAAGCCGAAATCGATCTCACCCATCTCGAAATTCAGCATGCCGGCGGGGTCTCCCTCCGCCTACCCGGAGATGTTCGGGAGCTCGATCGCATGATCATGGCGGCCGAACGGATGCGCGCCAGCTTCGGGGGAACCGACGTGTTAATCGCCGCCGCCGGCGTCCAAGGACCCATCGGTCTGATGCACGATGCCGATACCCGCGCCTGGCGCGAAACCTTCGAAACCAACGTCTTCGGCGTCATGCACGCCTGCCGCGCCGTCCTCCCGGAAATGGTGCAGCGCCGCGCCGGCAAAATCATCGTCGTTAGCGGAGGTGGTTCCCTCGCTCCCCGGCCCTACTTCTCCGCCTACGCCGCATCCAAATCCGCGATCGTCCGCTTCGTCGAAACCATCGCCACCGAGTACGCCGAACACAACGTTCAAGCCAACTGCCTCGCCCCCGGTGGCACCTATACCAACATGACCGACGAAATTCTCTCCGCCGGAGAAGAACGCGCCGGCTGGAAGGAGATCGAGGACGCTCGACAAGTTCGGATGACTGGTGGCGTCCCTCTCGAAAAACAGCTCAAACTCGCCACCTTTCTCGCCAGTGAAAACTCAAATCATATCTCTGGTAAATTCCTCCGCTACGATGATGACTGGAAAAAACTCGGGCAAGGCTCTGTAAGCCCAGAACTGTTCACGTTACGGCGAGTCACTAAGTCCTAGTTCGCGGTGTATTGCAAAGGTTCGACCGTTTCGCTTCAGTAGGCGGCGATGTCAAATCCGCTCCGTCTCTCGCCGGTTGCGCTATTCATTCACGCCAATCTGCCTTGGCTCTAATGCAGCCAGGTCCCGATCGGTTCAGCCTTTGCCGCTCCCGATGCCTACCGCCTCCCAGACGGCACCTGCTCTGGCTTTTACCTCGATGCCTTTCTGGAAGTAGCGCGCCGAGAGGGCGTCCACGTCACGTGGGCGTTTTTTAAGTCCTCCTCCGACGACGCCATTGCCTCCGGAAAGTTCGACCTTGTCGCCGGAGTCTCTCCAACGCCGGAGCGTCGATTCCGCATGTATCTCACCGAAGCTTGGTGGAACGTT
>CANNLB010000366.1 GCA_947505565.1 Acidobacteriota bacterium
CCAGTTCGTCGAACACCATGCGCAGCCGGGCACCGAACTCCTCGTCTTTCGTGATCCCTGGGGCGGCGCGCCTCTGCTCCGCGCCCTTCCGGGCGTCCCGGCTATCTTCGAAGTCAATGCCCTACCCAGTTGGGAACTTGGCTACTCCCGCCCCGCCTACTCCACCAACCCCGCCCTCCAAGCGAAGATCGGGGATTTAGAGCGGTTTTGTTTAAAACACGTTTGCGAGATTTTGTGCGTCTCCTCCGTTACCGCCCGGGCCCTCGGCCACTCCAACATCACCGTTATCCCCAACGGCGCCGCCGACTACTTCTTCGCTCCTGACCCCGGGCCCTGCCCCATCCCCGCACTGAACGCCGGTCGCTGGTTCGGCTACATCGGCGGCCTTCAACCCTGGCAAGGCGTCGAAACCCTGCTCGAAGCCTACCGTCGCCTCGCCCCCGATATCCCCGATACCGGCTTGGTCCTGCTCAGTGAAGACCGCCCTCCCCGCAAACTCCCAGAGCGCGTCCTGTTCGCCGGACCCGTCAGCCACACGATGCTCCCGGCCGTCCTCCGTCGTCTGGAATTCACGGTCGCGCCACTGCTCGAAACCGCCCGCAACACCGTGCAGGGTTGCTGTCCCGTCAAGATGGTCGAAAGCATGGCGGCAGGCGTCCCCGTCCTGGCTTCAAACCTAGCCGTCTGCCGCGAGTGGCTCCATCACGGCACGGAGGGTCTGCTCGTCGAACCCGGCGACCGCCGCGCGTGGATGCGGGCGCTCTACCGCACTATTGCTAATCCCGGCAACTGGGGCCCCGCCGCCCAGCGGCGGGCGCAACGGGATTTTAGTTATTCTCATGTTCATCGCCAATTGCAGGCCGTCTTCAGCCGAGCTTTACAGCACTAGCTGACCTGGCCCGTCTCACTGAAGCCGTCGCCGAGGCCAAGGCCATTACTGGAGAAGAGGAGTCCGCCGGTTCTGCCTACAAAAGGCTTTGGGAAATACCCAAGGAGACCCCTTCCGCAAGGGAGTTCGTTGCAATGTGAGTCCAGCTCTGCGCGATGGGGCCGTTGGAAGCAAGATAACGCCGGCGTCGCGATTTCAGTTATCCTGATGTGCATCGCCAATTGCAGACCGCCATTCGTAGAGCCCTATGGAACTCGCCGACCTATCCCGCGTCGCACAGAACGCCGCCACAGCCAAAGCCATCACTGGCGAATGGGACTACCCCGGCTTCGATCAACTGCTTAAAGAACTGATCGCCTATGACAAGACGATGGATGCCCGCGTCGGACGCCGCAAGATATGGATGCTCATCTCCATCTTTATCTGCACCCTCGCCTTCGTCACTATGCTCGTGCTATCGAATTTCGTAAACGGTGCCGCATTCGGCGGGGCGGGCTTCGGCGGGGCTATCGCCAATCTGATTGTCAGCATTCAACTCTGGCGCAAATCGAAAAAGTTGGCCCTGCCGGAAGCAGCCCTAGAAATGCTCCACCAACTGGTCCGCTTTCTCCACCAGGATCTGGACCCGAAAGCCAAAATCACAACCACTATCGATCTGTCTGGCCTCACAGACGAGAAGAAACAATCGATCATACCCATGCAGTGGAGCTACCTTGACCCGTGGTGCACCATCCGCTTCAAACTCCGCGATGGCTATGTGGTGTTAGTTCGGCAGACCGATTCGTTCATCGAAACCACGCGGACCCGAAAGAACGCCCGCGGCAAGAAGAAATCAAAGACTAATTGGAAAAAACAATCGCGGGTCACCGCGCGGATCATTCCACCCGCGCCTGTAAAATGGGGCGCGCCGCCGAAGGTCGACCACGTATGGGAACGCATTAAAGTGGTCGCCAAGCAGGATCTATCCGTCGCCGTCCTCGACCGCTGGTGGGCCTACAAAACACCGACACACGCGCCTACCGATGCCCCCCCTGCCAAGGAGATCGTGGGCATGTTATTCCGGCTCTGCTCCATGCGGCCGTTGGAGGCAAATTGAAGTGTCAGTGGCAAACCGGGCTGCTCTCGCCCGAGCCTTGCGGCATGATGGCCATGGGCGGTTGCAGCGGCTGCGGACAAACGATCTGCGGTGCCCACACCGTCATGGGGCCCAACGGCCCGGCCTGCCCGCAGTGCGCCAATTCGCAACCCGGCTATGAACAAAATGAGGACACCGTAGCCGCCGCCACCCGCGGCGGCTACTACCAGCAATACGGAAAGCCCGGCTACTTCTCGAAGCAGGACGAGTCATCCCTGAACAACAAGAAGCTCGAAAGAGACGACGACTTCGAAACGTGACGCTTCCTATTCTCTGGATCACCGAACACTATCCCCCGGTTCGCGGCGGCATGGCCACCAGTTGCGCCCGCCAAGTCCGTGAAATCCGTAAGAGCGGCCTCACCGTAGACGTCCTCGTACTCAACAGCTCCGCACTGGAAACCGTCCCTCGTGACGGCGGCTCCGACTTTCTCGTCCCCCCCGATCATGAAGACGGCCTCGCTTTGAACCTCGCGTTCGCCGCGCTCAGGGGCCCTTACGCGGTTGTCGTCGGATTCGGCGCCTCCGGAGCGGGCTATTATGCCGTCACCTTCGCGAGCTGGCTCCACGCCGGCAGCGTCGTCCTCGTCCGTGGCAACGACCTGGACCGCGACTGGTTCCTTCCGCAAAAGAGCGCTTGGCTCCAGCAAGCCTTCTCCCGAGCTTCCGCCATCGGCGCCGTTACCCCGCAAAAAGTCGAACGAATCCGCCAACTTTATCCTGACAAGCACGTCGCCTGGACGCCGAACTCGGTCGATCTCACCCGCTGGGAAGCGCTTCCCGCCGACCTCCGCAAACGCGACGAAGTCCGCGGCCTCCTCCAAGCGGACGGCAAAAAGGTGATCGGCCTGTTCGGCGAGCTCAAAGCGAAGAAGCGCATCCCCTGGTGGCTCGAAGCCATCCGTGATCGCGGCCTCATGGACCAGATTTGCCTTCTCGTCGTTGGGACCGTCGACCTGCCCACCGCCTTGATTCTCGAGGACGCAGCCATTGCTCCCCGCAGCCTCCGGCTCCCTTTTTGCTCTCACGACGAGCTCCCGGCACTCTACCGCGCCTGCAACTTCATAGCGATCCCGTCTCTGTTCGAAGGCATGCCCAATGTCCTGCTCGAAGCGATGGCGTGCGGCGTTGTGCCCATCGTCTCGGACGCCGCAATTCCCCTCGGCGACGCTGGGTTCGTTTTCCCCGCCGATGACCGCGACGCCGCCGGCGAAGCCACCGCGCGGGCGCTGGCCCATCCCAACCTCCCCGCGCTCGCCACCCGCGCCCAAAGCTTCGCCCGGGAGAATTTCTCCGCCGAACAGGAGCGAGCCGCGCTCATCGCGCTCCTCGAAGCCGCCAGACAGTGAGTTGGATAGCCTACTACGCCCCCGGCTCCGGCCTCGGCCACCTCAACCGCGGCCTCGCTGTCTGCCTTGCTCTCCGCGACCTTGGCCACGACGCCCGCCTGCTGTCGAACTCCCGGTTCGCCGGACGCTTGGCCTGCCTCGCGCGCTGCCCCATCGTCGGGGTCGCGCCCGAACTCGCCGCAGCCTACGTCCTTGAAGCCCGTCCCGACGTCCTCGTCATGGACACCTTCCCCCACGGCCTCCGCGGTGAACGTCCCCAGGCCCCCGCCATGGTCCATATCGCCCGCCGTCTCCAGCACCCACTCCCCGTCTTCGGCTATGACGCCGTGATCCAGGCCGAGCCTCTCTCCCCTGACCACGAGGCGCTACTTGGAGCAGCGATCCGTCTGCCCGGCCCGATCCGCCTACCCCCAGGCCGCATCCCCACGCCGGTTCCGCCCGAACTGGACCGCGACGGCCTCCACCTAGTCGTCCACAGCGGCCCCGCGGGTGAAGTAAATCAACTCACTACCCTTGCCCCCGAACCCCGCGCGGTCATCAATCTAGACTATTACCCCGTCTGTAACATCCTCCACCGCGCCGCCCACGTCTATAGCGGTGCCGGCTATAATATCATGGCCGAAATGTTAGGCCGGCCAAATCATACCGCCATCCCCTTCCCCCGCCACTACGACGACCAAGCCGCCCGCCTGCGCAATTTCTTCACCGCGCCGGCGGACGGGACCCCGCTGGCGGCGCGCACGATTGCTTCTTTCTTGCCGTAATGTCAAAGCAGTCCCCCGCCTGCAGCCAGTAGTAGGCCTTCCCGTCGGCCCCGACCCCATAGTTCGTATCGTAAATGGCTACTTTGCTTGCCCCGATCACGGAAAACGAGTTGCCGGTCACGACGATTGCCGTCGCCTCGTCCAGGCCAATCCCGAGCAACTCCGGCTTCAGCGAGATGACCGGCACCAAGTCATTCTCCCGGTGCCGCGCAATCAAATGCTGATCGATCACGACGTTGCGCAGAAACCCAAACCCCTCCTCGTATCCCTTGGCCATCATCACCGTATTCCCTTCCCTCGCCCCCCTGACCAAGTAACTGCCCTGAATCGTCGCCCCTGCGATCACCCCTCCCCTCGCGAGTAAGCTGTCCAACTCCCGCACAGTCTTAGTCCCCAAGTAACGATCTACTAACTGCCACGGCTGGC
>CANNLB010000367.1 GCA_947505565.1 Acidobacteriota bacterium
AGCCCGAAGACACTCAAAGCGTGCAACTTCCCCTCGACGCCCCGTCGGCACACCGTTTGCATCCCCGGCCCGATGCTCCCCGTTTTGCTCGTCGCCTCCGCGCTCTCCGTCCCGACCGAGATTCCTCTTTGGCTCATGCTGCCGTTTGGCCTGTTGCTGCTGCTCATCGCCATCATGCCGCTGACCCCGCTCAACCTGAAGCACAGGTGGGAGCACAACTACCCGGCGGTATCCGTGGGCCTTGGCGTGCTCGTTTCGGTTTATTACTACCTCAAAATTCCGGGCGGAGGCGGGCTCATCGTCCACACGGTTTACGAATACATTTCGTTCATCGCCCTGATCGGCTCCCTCTTCGTCGTCGCCGGCGGAATCCACCTCAGGGTCAAGGGCGGCGCCACTCCGCTGGCGAACGTCGTCTTCCTCGCCGTCGGTGCCGTCGCGGCCAATTTCATCGGCACCACGGGAGCCTCGATGGTGCTGATCCGCCCGTGGATCCGGATGAATAAAGTCCGGATCAGTGCGTTCCACGTCGTTTTTTTCATTTTCATCGTGTCCAACGTCGGCGGCGCACTCACCCCGATCGGCGACCCGCCCCTCTTCATCGGCTACCTGCGCGGCGTGCCGTTTTTCTGGCTGCTGGAGCGGGTGTTGGCCAGCTGGCTCGTGACCGTCGCAGCCATCCTTGCGGTATTTTACGTCTTCGACCGCCGCAGCTTTGCCCGGATGCCGCGCCAATACCGGGTCGATGACGAGCAGGCGGATACCTGGCGCTTCGAGGGCGGGATCAACGCCCTTTTCTTGCTGGTGATCATCGGCGCGGTCATTGCGGCGGTGCTGATTGCTGCGGTCGTCGGCTACATGATTTTCGGCGCCCCGAAGGAAAAGGCTGCCGAGCCCCCCGCCCCCGGCGTCACCTCCACCCGGGTCACCGCCACCCGCGGAATCCCGGTCTCCGCCGATGCCAACGCCTCGCCCGGGTCGTACGTACACCACCGGTCCAGGCAAATGTCTCCCACCACCAAAACCCGCAACCCGCGCAGACGTTCCAGAATCTCCCCCGTCTTCATCATTCCGGAAACAATGTCCTCATTAACAACTCCGTATTCGCATAATGCGGCACAATCCAATCCGCCCCCACCCCCACCAGCCGGTTCCGCTTCCAGTCATCCACCCGCTCACAAGCCGGCTCGTCCGACGCCACGCCCACCGCCACCCCGCCCACTTCCTTCACCACCTGAACTTCCACGTACCCATCCCCAAACGCCAAAAACTCCTCGCCCTTATGCTCGGCCGAATCCACAATCTGCTTCACCAAAATCGCCTTCGAAAACGCCTTCAAATCGTCCAGCGCCCCAAACACCCCACCGTCAAAATAATCATAAACCTGCAACAGCTTCGCCTCTTGCACCACGTTGGCATGGTCCGTCCCGCTCGCCAAATAGAGCTTCAGCCCCCGCGCCTTCAATCCCTCCAGCAACGCCCGGCTCCCCGGCACTAGCCACTCCTCCGGCGACGTCCGCCCGCTCTCCAGGCCCTCCAGCCGATCCTTGATCCGCTCCATCAGAGCATCCAGGTACATCTTCTTATAAACTTTCGGATCCTCCGGCGCCCCCCCACGCTTGGTGATCTCATCGGCCAGCGCCATCATCTGGTAAATCGTCTCTTTGCCCGTTAAACGACCGACAAACTCCAGCACGATCTCCCGCAGATCAGCCTCACTCTCGCCGGTCCCCAGTCCCGCCAAAATATCCACCATCATCGGGACCATGATTTCCACCCATCCCGACCGAATGGTGGACAATGTCCCATCAAAATCAAAAAGCACCACCCGGGCGCCAGAAGCCGTCACGCCAGGGCGTAAATGTTCAATCATGCTTCGCCCATTTTACCTAAACCCCGCCTACTCCATCTGTGATACGCTAACGGAAAATCAGTAACGGGTACAATTTGTCCAACACACCGCTTGCTTTGAGTGTGTTTTTTCCAGCCTATAACGACGCTTTGTCGTTACCTGGTCTAATTGCGCACACCTTCGCCACCCTCACCAACCTCACCGAAGACTTCGAAGTCATCGTCGTCAACGACGGCAGTGCCGACTCCACCGGAGCCGTCCTCGCCGATCTGCAATCCCAATACGGCCCCCAACTCCGCGTCATCACCCACGAAGTCAACCGCGGCTACGGCGGTGCCCTCCGCAGCGGCTTCGCCGCCGCCACCAAGGATCTCTTCTTCTACACCGACGGCGACGGCCAATACGACGTCCGCGAACTCCCCCTCCTCCTCGCCGCCCTTACCCCCAACGTTGGCCTCGTCAACGGCTACAAACTCGAACGCCACGACCCCTGGCACCGCATCGTCATCGGCAAGGTTTACAACCAGTTCGCCCGCCTCCTCTTCCGCATCCGTCTCCGCGACATTGACTGTGACTTCCGCCTTATCCGCCGCGAACTCCTCCAGAGCCTGAAGCTAACCTCCACCAGCGGCACCATCTGCGTCGAACTCGTCCGCAAAATCGAACTCAGTGGCTGCGGCGTCGCCGAAGTCGGGGTCCACCATTACTCCCGCCTCCACGGCCGCTCCCAATTCTTCCGTCTCCAGTCCCTCGCCAATACCCTCGCCCAACTCCTCCGCCTCTACCTCAAACTCGTCATCCTCCGCCGCTAGAAAGGCAGCGCATCACCCATGTGGAAGTAGCCCCCCGTCGGCCCGTCGGCGGGCAACAAAGCTAACGCCACGCTCGTCTTCGCCCCATCCACCAACTCCATCGGAGCCGACTCGCCCCCGATATCCGTCTTCACCCAACCCGGATGCGCAGAATTCACCTTTATCGCCGTCCCCTGCAAAGCGTGCGCCAAGTGCACCGTAAACCCATTCAGAGCCGTCTTCGACACGTTATAGGCCAGCAACTTCGTCCCATAGATCGGCGACCCCACCGTCGCGTGCAGCGTCAACGAACCCAGAATACTCGAAAGGTTCACAATCCGGCCCCCTTCACTCTTCTCGAGCAACGGCAGCAACGCCTGCGTCAGCTCAATCACCCCAAAGAAATTCGTGTCAAACGTCTCCCGAATCTTGGCTACCGGAAGCGTCGCCGACTCGTTCACCGACCAGTCCCCTTCCACCATAATCCCGGCGTTGTTCACAAGAATGTCCAGATGCCCGAACGTCTCCCCAATCATCGCCGCCGCCGCCGCAATGTCTACACTTTTCGTCACATCCAAAGCCACCGGGTCAGCCGCCAGCCCCTCCGCCCGCAACGTCTCCGCCGCCGCCGTGGCCTTCTTCAGGTCCCGTGCCCCCACCAGCACGTGAACGCCCTTCTGTGCCAACTGCCGGGCCGTCTCCAGCCCAATTCCCTTATTCGCTCCGGTCACTAATGCTAACTTCTTCATACCTCCATAATACGCGTCGAAGCATCGCCAAACCGGTCCAGTTTCACGCCCATCCGGTCCATCAGCGAAAGGTACAAACTGCACGCCTGCCGCTGGTCGTCGCCCTTCTCCAGGTAGTCCAACACCTGCCCCGGCCGCAGCGATCCGCCGCCCTTCCCCGCCAACAACACCGGCATCTGATCCGCCCCGTGCGAATCCCCATCAAACAGGTTCGAGGTGAACAGCAGCATCGAACTATCCAACAACGAACCCTCACCTTCGTTAATCTGCTTTAACCGATCCACCAAGTACGCAAACTGGGCCACATGGAACTGGTTCGTCTTCAGGTACATCGCTTCCGCCGCCGCCACCTTCTGGTTGTGCGTCAGGTCTAAATGCAACGCCCCGTGGACGCCATCAATGAACTTGAAGTTCATCTGCGACAGGTCGTTGTTCAGCATCAGCGTCACCACGCGGGTCTTGTCCATCTGGAACGCGAGCACCGTCAGATCCAGCATCAGCTTCATGTGTTCCGGCACGTCTTGCGGCAGCGCATCCTTCGGTCGCGCCATGTTCGGCTTGTCCAGCGTTGGTCGCCAGCCCTCCAGCCGCTCATCCTTCGACGCCCGCTCTATCCGCTTCTCGATGTCCCGAATCGATTCGAGATACTCGCCCAGCTTCGTCCGGTCCCCGCCGTTCATCTTCGGCTGCAGGTCCCGCGTCTCCAGCCGCAACGCGTCCAGAATACTGCGGTCTAACTTCCGCCCGCTCCCGTCTCCCACCAGTAGGTCAAACGTCCGCGCCGGATAAATCTCCTTCGTCGCCGGCTTCGTCGGGCTCGACCACGAAATGCACGAGCCATACACCATCGACAAACCGTCTTCCAGACGCAACTCGTTCGGCTCAATGCCCAGCGCCATACTCGGCACCGCCGTCTGCCCGCCGATCCGCTGCGACAGCACCTGGTCCATGCTCGTCCCCACGCGCATGTCAGAGGCGTCCAGACTCACCTTGGCACCCGACAGCAGATTCGGTGCCCGACCCAGATGCGGGCTCGTTGAAATGAACGCCTGCTTATTGAACAGACCCCGGATGAACGTGAAATCTTCCCGGTGCGGCATCATCGGCGACAGACCCGGGCCGATCTGCATCGACGCCCCTTGTCCCTTCGCCCACC
>CANNLB010000368.1 GCA_947505565.1 Acidobacteriota bacterium
GATCCGTTCCTGCTTTTGCGGGAGGGAGACTCGGCGACAATTGACGCCCGGGCAGCGAAACCGGATGGGTCGACTGCATTGATGTACGCGGTGCTAACGGCGGATGCCGGGGCGGTGCGGAATTTACTCGAGCGCGGCGCGGACGTGAACGCGGCGAATCGGGACGGGTACACGGCGCTGCACTTTGCGGTTTATGACGACGTGAAGACGTCGTTGCTGCTGGCCAAAGGCGCGGACGCGAAGGCGGCGACGACGGCGGGGGTGACGCCGTTGCTGGTGGCGGCGGGGCGGCCGGGCGCGATTGAAACGGTGAAGCTCTTGCTGGCCGCCGGGGCCGATCCGAATGGGACGAATCGTGGTGGCTTAACGCCGATCGACCGGGCGGCGGCGGCGGGAGACGTGGCGTTGCTGCGGGCGCTGTTTGACGGCGGAGGGAAGGTGGCGGCGATGAGTCCGGCGGTGTATCACAGCGTGAAGGTGAGCTGCGTACCGTGCGTGGAGTTACTACTGGCGAAAGGTGCGGCGGTGAATCAGATTGGTGCGCGGCGGGAGACGGCGCTGCATAACGCGGCGATTCGGCATCACTTACCGCTGATGAAGTTACTCCTGAGCAAAGGCGCGACGGTGGATACGCAGGACGTACGCGGCTATACGGCGTTGATGCGGACAGCGATTTCGTTTGACCGGGATGGGGCCGCGACCGCGCTGCTTTTGAAGGCTGGAGCCAAGATGGACGTCGTTGACGAGGACGGGAATTCGGCCTTGACTTTGGCGCTGCGGTTTGGCGATACGTCGATCGCGAAGATGTTGCGGGAGGCCGGGGCCAAGGGCGCGGCGGAGAAGTTGCCGACGCCATCGACGGCCGGGGCGAAGACGCCACAAGAGGCATTGGCGCGCGCGATCCCGCTATTGCAGACGACTGGTCCGGCGGTTTGGAAGACCCGCGGCTGCACGAGTTGCCACAGTAATCATCAGCCGAGCGCGGCGTTGGCAGTGGCTAAAGCGAGCGGGATTCCTTACGATGAAGCGGCGGCGCATCGGGAGCTGCGGGTGCTGGTGGCGATGGAGTCGCGGACGATTCCGAACTTACGAACCGGGTTTTCGGTGCCAGAGATTACGGGCTATGTACTCGATAGTTTGACGAGCCAGGGGTACCCGGCGGATAAGTTGACCGACGCCGAAATTCAGTTACTCGCTTTCTTACAGGCTCCGGATGGGCAGGTGAAGGCGCGGGAGTACCGGGTGCCGCAGCAGTATAGTTCCATCACCGCGACGGCTTACGCCATTCGCGCGTTCACGGCGTTTCCGATTCCGGGTCGGGCGGAGGAGTTTTCGGGAAGAGTGGGGCGGGCACGGCGGTGGTTGGAGTTGGCGAAGCCGGTTGGCTTGGAAGAGCAGGCGCTGCGGCTGCTGGGACTGCGCTGGGGCCAGGCCAAGCCGGCGTTGATTGCAAAAGCGGCGGAAGAATTGCGAGCAACGCAGCGCGAGGACGGGGGATGGGGCCAGTTGGCCGATCTACCGAGCGATGCGTACGCGACCGGGTTGGCGCTGCATGCGCTGGACGCAACAAACCCAAAGGCGATTGCCTATCTGCTGCGCACGCAGTATCCGGATGGTTCGTGGTTCGTCCAGACGCGGGCCCATCCTCTGCAGCCGAAGATGGACAGCGGATACCCATTTGGATACAACCAATGGATCTCGGCGGCGGGGGCGAGTTGGGCGGTGGAAGCCCTGGCTAAAGCCGTTTTGCCGCGAAAATGATTTGGCCGGTGTGCAGTTGGAAGTGGCCGACGATTTGATAGATGAGTTCGAGGATCGTGCTGAGGCCGGGTGGCGCAATCAGATCCTCCGGCAGGGGGTCCGTTAGGCGGCCCGCGGGCAGGGCGGTGAGGACTTTGGTCGCATCGGCGATAGTTTCGCGCAGAAGGCCGGGGAGATCGTCGTGCCCAGTGGAGGCGAATTCCGCGGCGCGGTCGCGGACGTTGGGCTGGCCGTCGATGCCATGGCAGATGTAGTAACGGACGTTTCCACAAAGATGCAGGACGAGATTCCCGACCGAGTTCTCGGAGGGTTTGCTTTTAGCCCAAATCTGCTCCAGAGTGAAAAGCGGCAGACGCAATTCGATTGAGGTTTGCATTTGTTGCAGTTTCCAGATGGAATGGGCGAGGAAGAGCTGTGCGGGGGTGTTCATGCGAGGATTCCTTTAACGACTTCACCGCTGATCCCGGTGAGACGGACGTCGAGTCCTTGATGTTTCAGAGTAAGTCGTAGGTGGTTGATGCCGAGTAAGTGGAGGATCGTGGCGTGGAGATCGTGGACGCTGACGGGGTTATCGACGGCGGCGTAGCCTAAGTCATCAGTAGAGCCGTAGACGGTTCCCGCTTTGATTCCGGCTCCGGCCATCAGGTAAGAGAAGCCCTTGATGTGATGGTCGCGGCCGTCGCCGCCCTGGGACATCGGGGTACGTCCGAATTCCCCGCCCCAGATGACGAGGGTATCGTCGAGGAGGCCACGCTGTTTGAGGTCTTTGATCAACGCCGCAGTGGGACGGTCCACTTCTTCAGCCTTGTAGCCGACGCCTTCCTTGAGTTTACCGTGATGGTCCCAATCGCGATGGTAGAGCTGGATGAACCGGACCCCACGCTCGGCCAAGCGGCGGGCTAGAAGGCAGTTGGAGGCGAAGGAGCCGTCGCCGGGTTTGGCGCCGTAGTCCTCGAGTACGCTGTTCGGTTCGGTGGAGAAATCCATTAGGCCGGGGACGCTTGATTGCATCCGGTAGGCCATTTCGTACTGCGCGATGCGGGTTTGGACTTCGGGGTCGCCGAGGGCTTGCTGCTCCAGGCGTTGGAGGGCGGTGATGGTTTGAATCGACAGTTGCTGCATTTTAGCGTCGAGACCGCGGGGGTTTTCGATGTAGAGCACCGGATCACCCACGGACTGGAACTTGACGCCTTGGAACTTCGACGGCAGCATGCCGGCGGACCATTGGCGAGCGGCGATTGGTTGCGCTTGGCCGCCACGGCCGTTCGAGACCATGACGACGTAGCCGGGGAGATCCTGCGCCTCGGTGCCAAGGCCATAGACGGCCCAAGAGCCCATCGAAGGGCGGCCGGCGAGGATGGAGCCGGTGTTCATGAGCGTGTGCGCGGGGTCGTGGTTGATCTGCTCGGTCCACATCGAGCGGACGAGGCACACGTCGTCGATGACGCCGCCGATTTTCGGCAGCAGGCTGGAGATCTCGACGCCTGATTTCCCGTAGCGCTGGAAGGGGAACTGAGGGCCGAAACAGAGGAGCGGCTTGCCTTGGAGTTGGGCGATCTGTTGGCCTTTGGTGAAGCTCTCGGGCATGCCTTGGCCGTGCATCGAGGCGAGCTTGGGCTTGGGGTCGAAAAGCTCGAGATGGGACGGGCCGCCGGCTTGATAGAGGAAGATGACGCGCTTGGCCTTGGCCGGGTGATGAAGGCCGGAGCCGGCACCAAGTAGAGATTGGAGCGCGGTGAGGCCGAAGCCGGCGGCGGTACGGCCCAGGAAGGCGCGTCGATGGAGTGGGGTCATGACTTAGTTCCTCGTTACGGTTCCGTGGAGATTGAGAATGGCGCGGGCGACGGTCATGAGGGCGGCGACTTCGACGTCATGCTGGGGAGCGAGACCGGGGGCCTCGCCGACGCTGAGCAGTTCGGCGGCGTGGGCGGGGGTGAGTTGGGTCTTCGACGTTTGATAGAGGTCGTTGAGCAAGGCGATTTCAGCCGGGGTGGCGGTACGGTTCAACGCGCGTTGGTAGGCCCAATCGACGCGGGCGGCGAAGGCCGGGGCGGCAGTAAACATCGTTTGCGCCAAGGCCCGGGAGGCTTCGACGAAGACCGGGTCGTTGAGCAGGACGAGGGCCTGGAGAGGGGTATTAGAGGTGGTCCGGTTGACGGTGCACTCCTCGCGGGAGGGCGCATCGAAGGTCATCAGGCTGGGATGAAGATAGGTCCGCTGCCAGTGGACGTAGAGACCGCGGCGGTACTGATCCGGGCCCTTAGTGGCCGAATAGTCGCGGATGGGGTAGTTGAGCGCGGCGAGGTAGCCATCGGGCTGAGGAGGCCGAATGCTCGGCCCGCCGAGGCGCTCGGTGAGCAGGCCGGAGGCGGCCAAGGCGATGTCGCGGACGCTTTCGGCTTCCACGCGGAAGCGACTTTGTCGGGCGTAGAGCCGGTTGTCGGGGTCGCGATCGAGGTGCTCGGGGGTCGGCATGGAGGAACGGCGATACGCCTGGCTGAGGACGATGGAACGGATGAGGCGCTTGACGTTCCAGTCCTTGGTGAAGTCGGCGGCGAGGTGGTCGACGAGTTCGGGGTGGGTAGGCCATTCGCCTTGTGAGCCGAAGTCGTCGAGCACCTTCGAAAGGCCGGTGCCGAAGAACTGGCGCCAGGTGCGGTTGACGAATACGCGGGCGGTAAGTGGGTTGTCCTTCGACACGATCCAGTTGGCGAGGTCGAGACGGGAGGCACGGTTCGAGGTGTTGAGCTGACCGAGGAATTTGGGGATGGCGGGTTCGACGATGT
>CANNLB010000369.1 GCA_947505565.1 Acidobacteriota bacterium
CGAACAGCGAAATGGTGTGTCCCAAGTGTCGCTAAGTTTCTTTCTGGCAACCGCTGCGTAGAAACGCGTATTCCGCAGGCGAAACGAATCATCGCCGAGGTAAAATCTCAACATTTTTCGCGGAAGTTGCTGATTGGCAGGCGGAACGCGATCCCTAAGTGAAGTGGCGCGAGCGGAGAATTCGTATCACCAGAAAAACGATTGGGGGCGTAGAATTGAGGGATGTCGGATGGAATTACGATTGCGGGGCGGACGTTTCGTTCGCGTTTGCTGGTAGGAACCGGGAAGTACCGTTCGAACCAGGAGATGGCCGAGTGCCACAAGGCCTCGGGGGCGGAGGTGGTGACGGTGGCGGTGCGACGCGTGAACCTGACGGATCGGACGCAGGAGTCGCTGCTGGACTACATTCCGCGGGATGAGTATTTTCTATTGCCGAACACGGCGGCGTGTTTTACGGCGGACGAGGCGATCCGGGCGGCCCGCTTGGGCCGGGAGGTCGGCTTATCGCATTGGGTGAAGCTGGAGGTTATAGGGGACCCGGAGACGCTGTTTCCTGACAACGAAGGGTTGCTGGAGGCGACGCGGGTGCTCGTGAAAGAGGGGTTTGTGGTTTTGCCGTATACGACGGACGACTTGATTAACGCGCGACGTTTGGTAGACGCGGGGGCGGCGGCGGTGATGCCGCTGGCGGCTCCCATCGGATCGGGGCTGGGGATCCAGAATGTGACGAATTTGCGAATTTTGCGGGAGAAGATTACGTCCGTACCGCTGATCGTGGACGCGGGGGTGGGGACGGCGAGCGACGCGGCGATTGCGATGGAGTTGGGCTACGACGGGATCCTGATGAACACGGCGATTGCCGAGGCTGGCGATGCTCCGAGGATGGCGGAGGCGATGAAGCACGGGGTGATCGCGGGTCGTTTATCGTTTTTGGCAGGACGGATGCCCCGGCGGCTGTATGCGAGTGCTTCGAGTCCGATGACGGGGGTTAGCCGGTAGAAGAGGCGCTTCGGGTTTTTTCGCCGACTTCGGCGATTAGCTCGCGTACGACGTGAAGGGCGGTCCATTGGCACGTGCGGAGCCCGGCCCAGGCGCTGAGCCACCGACGGCGGATTTCCGGGGGGACGGGCTTGCCGTTGGCCCAGTCGATGAGGGCGCTGACCTGACCTTGAGACGTGAACATCCACTCGCCGACACCCCATTCCTGGGAGGCGTGGACGAGAGCGGTGTGTTCGGCGAGTTCCCAGTGGGCTTCTCCGCCGTGGCCGTCGGGCACGACGTCAAGTGCGAGGCGGTCGCAGACGGCGGTGAGTAGGACTTTGCGATGCCGGGCGGGCTTGTACCGCCAACCGGCGGCGAGAAGTTGGCCGAGCAGAATGGGATTAGCCGCAGTGAGGCGGACCCAGGCGTCGGGGTCGTCACCTTGGAGGTTGGCGGCGCGGAGCATGGCGTCGGCTTCGTCGGCGCTGGCCCACCAGTCGGCGAAAAATTCGTGGAGAAGTTCGGAGGAGGACGAGGCATCCGGGTAGGCAAGTCCGTCGGGGCCGGTGGGGGAGAGCCAGGCGGCCAGGGAGGACTCGGGTTCAGCTTTGACGCGGCGAGCGACGGAGCGACGGACCACGCCGTCAGCGACGGGCACCCGGCACCAGCGGAGCCAGGAAGCGGTACATTCCCAGCCTTCCGAGGAGAGAATGGCAACGGCGATGTCGGAGGAGGAACGGAAGGCCGAGCCGAGGCAGATGCCACCGCGATCGAGCGAAGCGGCGAAGACGCGATCGGCGCCAGGGACTCCTTCTACGGTCCAGGCGGCCCCTTCTTCACGGGCGATGCGGTAGCAACTTGGTTCGATTTCCTCAGTTTGCCAAAGCCAGACGCAGTCGTCGGGTTGGATGGGGACGGGGTGTGCGAGGATCAGCTGCACTTGGCCCGGGCGGGGGACAGTGAAGGTTACGAGGGGATCGACGGGACGGGGGTTTTCAAGGGCTACGGTTGGACGTTGGACGGCGGGGACGGCGAGACCGACGGGGGCACTGGTCCAGCTCGGTTCGGTGGTCGAACGGTTGAGGCGGGCAGCGCCGACGGGCATGAGATGGGGCGGCTGGGGGATACTCAGCGGCAACTGCCAGGAGATGTGGTCGGCTACCTTAAACTTTACCTGGTCGCCGAAGGAGGTCTCCAGGACGTCGACGTTCGTCGACCACCATTCCGGCAAGGGAAGGCCGGGTTCGATGCCGAGTCGGCGGCAGCAGGCTTCGAGATCGTGGCGGACGCGGGGGGCCAGGGGGATATTGCGGCCGAGCATGGCGGCGAGTTCGATCGCATAGACGACCCCGCCGGCGGTGAGCGAAGTGATCATCGCCGAGGGCAGAGGAAGATCTTCGAGCCGGGCGAGCCAGGTCCAGGGGAACTGGAGGCGTTGGCGGGCGAGGCCAGTTGTGGTTAGGGCGGCGGCGAGGTTGCCGCTAAGGGCGCTCCAGCCATCGGCTGATTTGGAGGTTAGGGTGGGGGGACCGAGGATGAATTCGAAACTGGAGCCGGGTAACGCGATCAGGGAAAGAGCCATAGGCTAAGGACCTCACCTTAGGTATCGACCGGGCCACGCGTAAGGTTTAGGGCTGATGAAAAAAACTACGGCCCGCGACCCCCTCCAGGGTGGATGGGGTGGCGGGCCGTAGAGGTTGGGTTCGTATTGGGTCTAGAAGTTGTACTTCAAGCCGAACTGAAGGTTCCGCATGTTGGTGCGGGTCCCGGTGATGACGGCGAAATTGTTCTGCGCCGTCGGGGCGAGGGAGCCGGCAGCAAAGGTCGCCGATGCCAGATTGGTGTTGGGATTGCCCCAGACCGGATGGTTCATGATGTTGAAGCCTTCGAACCGGAACTGCAACACATGCTTATCGCTAAAGGGCATGGTGAAGTTCTTGAACGTTGAGAAGTCCCAGGCGACGATGCCGGGGCTGTTCATGGTGTTGCGTCCGACGTTGCCGAAGGTACCGTCCACCGGCCGGGTAAAGGCACGCCAGTCAAACCACTGCTGGGGATCGCGCCCACTACTGAGTTCGCCATTCGTTCCGGTCGAATTCGGCCGATCAAACTGGCCACCGGAGTTGGAGGGATCGCCGCCGACGGAGATGGTCATCGGGAAGCCGGATTGCAGCGTCACGATCGAACCCATCTGCCAGCCACCGAGCACAGCGTTTGCGACGCTGTTTTCGATGGCAAACCGCTTCCCTTTGCCGATTGGGAGTTCCCAGGAGCCGGAGGTGGTGAAGCGATGCCGGGTGTCGAACGCCGAGCGGGCGTACTCACAAGCGCGGCAGTAGCTGTTCTGGGGGAACAGCGTGTCGCCGCCTTGGTTGCGGATGGCGGTAGCGGTATCGAGCGACTTAGCGTAGGTGTAGGCGGTCAGGAAGGACAGGCCGCCCGAGAAGCGCTTCGTTACTTTGACGCCGAGCGAGTTGTAGTTACCGGTGCCGCCGTTGTCGACGAGCTGGATACGGCCGAAGTTGGGGAACGGCGACCGTTGGGCGAGCGTTAAGCCAGCCGTACGGGGGGCGGGCAGCGCTTCGTTAACGGCGCGGAGCGCTTCCAGTTTCCGGCTAACGCTACCGAGGTAGCTGACTTCGAGGAGTATCTGGCCGGCCAGTTCGCGCTGTACGTTGAGCAGATACTGCATGGAGTAGGGGGTGCGCCGGTTGTACGGGTTGGCAAACGTATACGGCGTGGGAACCTGTGCAATGCCACCGGCCGAGGCGGCCAAGGCGTTGTTCCATGTAAGGTTCGGGGTTACCGTGTTCGCATTGAACCGAAGGCGACCAGCGAGATTACGGGCCATATCGAAGCGCGGGTTGCCGGTGTCCTGGTTGTAGAACATGCCTGTGCCGACGCGGAAGACCCACTTTGAAGAGGGATTCCAACTGAGGCCGACGCGGGGTGCCCAGTCGTTGTTGTCGCGGGCTACGAGGCGGTTACCAAGGGTGCCGTCGCGACGGGTTTCGATGTTGGGCCAACGAAGGTTGATGCCTTCATAGGGGTCACTGCCGGTGCCTTGGCGGGCGAAGTAGGGATACAGGCTCCGATCGGCGACGTTGGCGTTGCGGAAATCGGTGGGCCGGATGTCCTGGCGGATGATGCCGTTGAAGAGGGTTCCGGTTTGGTCTTCCCAGGGCGGATTGTTTTCGTAGCGGATGCCCCAGTTGAGGGTCAACTTGGGAGTGATCTTCCAAGTGTCGTCGAAGTAAAGGGCGAAGTTGACGGCCTGAAAACGGGCGCGGGCGATGGAGACCGCGGCTTCCGCCTGGTTGGTCTGGCCGAGGAGGAAATCGGCAAAACCGTCACCGGTGCCAGAGACACCGGGGTTGTTGGTGGCGTTTTGGATGAACAGGAACTCGCCGCGCGCGAACTGGTTGCCGACTTGGAAGTAGTTATCCCAGCGCATTTCGCCGCCCATCCGGAAGGTATGTTTGCCCCGAATGATCGAGAGATTGTTGTTGATCTGGATGACGCGGTTGTTGTTTTCGTAAGGACCTTCCGAGCCATTGCCAAAGCC
>CANNLB010000370.1 GCA_947505565.1 Acidobacteriota bacterium
TGGGCGCCGGGGTCGAAGACGCGGTATTTGACCCCGGTGGGGTTGGTGTGGCCAGGGGTCAGGGATGTAGAGTTCGAGCGGGTGTATTGGGAGAGGCCGTGCTCAAGGTAGTGGTCGGGGTCCAGGCGGGAGACGGGTGTCGAAGCTTGGCGGCCAGCGCCGAAGAACCAAACGTCGGCGCGGCGGGAGAGGGCGTAGGAATGGGCCGAGCGTTTCTGCGCGGCCCATTGGGGTTGATGGCATTCGGCGCAGGCCGCCGAGCCCGTGAATTGGGCGGCGGCCGGGGCGAGAATGAGGCTAGAAAATAATACGGCCCGTGTACTGAAGCTGACGGCCAAAGAATCCTCCGCGCTGCGTGACGACCCGCCCGAAGTTAGGGGAGGTCACGTTGAGATCGGGGTCGGAAGCGAAGAAGCTATTGGCCATGTTGTAGCCTTCCATGCGGAGTTCGAACTTCACTTTTTCGGTGACGCGGAACTCTTTGGCCAGGGTCAGATCGAGGTTGAGGGTGTTCGGCCCGACCAGTTTTGGATATTGGAAGGGGTTGGTCCGGCGGGTGAAGGCGGGTTGGACGGTGAATTTCGAGGTGTCGAACCAGCGATCGCGGGTGGGAGTTTCGACGGTCGGGTCGCCATTGACAACGACGGTGCCGAAGCGCAGGAACAGGCCGGTGTTGTAAGTGAACAACGGGGCGATGGACCAGCCGCCGAAGGCGTAGTCGAGGGCCTTGGGGGCCCCGGACATGAAGCGTCGGCCTTTGCCGAACGGGATTTCGTAGATCGCCGCGCCGGTGATGCGATGGCGGGCGTTGCGGGCGGGTTGGTAGGTGGGGTTGCGAAGGTAGAAGTCCTGGTTGTCGAAGAACTCTTCGTTGCGTTCACGGTTATAGTTGTAGCCGACGGTGAAGTTAAAGCCGTTGGCGAAAGGCCGCTGGAACTGCATTTGGAGCGAGCGGTAGCGGTTGTTGAGGCCGGCAGTGAGGGTTTGGGCAAGCGACCCGTATTGGGGGTAAGGCCGGAGGAGTTGATCGAGGGGCAGGTTGCGCTGGGTACGCAACTGGCCGGAGAACTTCTCGGGCGTCAGGATATTGAAGAACGGATTGGGGACCGACTGGGTGGAGGCCGTTTTGATATTGAAGCCGATGCGGGGGTCGATTTGATTGAGATCCCAGGTGTAGGGCTGGCTGCGGCCGGTGTTCATGAAGAAGGTGATATCGGCGAGGATCTTGCCGGGGAGTTGACGTTGGAGGGACACGTTGAAGCGGTCGTTGACGCCGGGGGTGAAATCCTGCTGGTACCAAGTTGCCGCGTTGCCGAGGTTGGTGTAGCGACCGAGGTTCTTTCCGGTGACGGGGACGAGACCGCCGGGAAAGGGATTGGCAAGCGATTGCTGCGGTACGCCTTGAATTTCGCCGATCGAGTTGGTGGTGGCGTCGAAGCCGGGCAGGGGGACCGAGCCGAGGATATTGAGGCCGTCGGTGAGGGTGGCCGGGACGATGTAGCGGGCCCACCCGATGCGGAGGGCAGACTTGTCGTTGATTTTGTAGGCCAGGCCGACGCGGGGCATGAGAAGCATTTTGGGTGCGTCCCAGGTGCCGCGATTGTCTTTGTCGGTGAAGACCCAGGCGCCGTTATAGATGGGTGCCGCGGTGCGGAGGGCGGTAGCCGCGGTGGGTAACTGGGGAGCATTGGCCCCTTGGAACTCAGGAATAGGATTCGTGAGATCGAGGAAGCGGGAGAAGCGATTTTCGGGGTCAGTCATGGGTCCGAAGTATTCATATCGGAGACCGAGGTTGAGGGTGAGGCGCTGGGTGATTTTGTAATCATCCTGGAGAAAGAACGCCATGAAGTTGACGCGGGGGCGTTGGATGGGGATGGAGCTGAAGTTGGAGCCGCCGTTCATGGCACCGAGGAGCATGGTGGCCCAACCGTCGCCGGAGAGGTTGGTGTTAGGGTTCAGGAAGGTGTTAGCGGTGAGCGCCGGGGCGAAGTTAAAGACCGGGGGCCGGGGCCGGGAGGCGGTTACGTTTTCCCGGCGGTATTCACCGCCGACTTTGACGTAGTGCTTGCCGACGTTTTTCGACATCTTCGAATCGATGTTGAACGAGTTCGGTTCCTGGTACCAATAGCCGGTGCGGCCGAGAGTGGTGGTGGAGCCTTGGGTGACATTAACACCGGGGTAATAGATATCGGGCAGGCCGCCGAGGTAGGGTTTGTACCATGCGTTGCCGGGCCAGAACTTATCGAGGTCGGCTTCTTTGAGGGTGGCCGAGGGGACTCCGAAGGAGTCGACGATGGAGTTGAAAGCGCCGCGGATATTGAGGACCGTGGAGGCGTTGAGGGCGTAGACCATGTCGCCGGAGAAGCTGAGGGAATGGCGTTTTGAGCCGTCCGGCGGTTGGGCGAGGGAACCGGCGGTGTAGTCGTCCTGGGCGGTGAAGGTTTTGAACTGGTTGTAGCGACCGAAGAACTTGAGCTTGTCGGTGGCGTTGTAATCGACGCGGTCGCTCATGTTCCAGTAACGGAAGCGGTTAGCGAAACCGGCAATGAAGTTATTGACCTGGGTGGGCCCACTGCCGGGGCCGTTGGGCTTCCAGACATCGGTCATCATGCGGCGGGAGGTGGAGTCGATGCGGTTGTTCGGAATGACGTTGCCGGCGAAGGGGGTGCGGGTGGCGGTGCCATCGGGGTTGACGACGGTTGTGTAGGGGTCGAATATGGTGCGGCGGCCGCCGGCGGTGTTGAGTGAGCGGGAGAAATCGCCGGTGCGTTCGGCGTCGGTGGGCATGGTGTTGAAGGCGCTGCGGGGTTCAATAGTGCGCCATGCTTCGTAGGAGAAGAAGTTGAAGAGTTTGTTCTTTTTTATGGGGCTGCCGAGAGTGCCGCCCCAGACGTTCTGGCGGGTGAGATTGGCGCGTTGGGTGATGCGGTCGGCGAGGGCGTTGAGGGCAGGGTTGCGGCCGAGGTAGTAGGCGGTGCCGTGGAAGCTGTTGGTACCCGCTTTCATGGAAACGCTAAGCACTCCGCCAGCGGAGTGGCCGAATTCGGCATCGACGGCGTTCTGCTGAAGATTGACTTCCTGCACGGCGTCCATGGGCGGGGTGTAGGAGGATTTCTGGCCGGTCATGGAAGGCGAGCCGTCGAGGATGATGTCGTTTTTCGCGCTGGTGTTTCCGCCAACGTCGAACTGGGAGGCCGCCCAGTGGTGGAAGGGGCTTTGCTCGGTGGAGGAGCGGATGACGGTGGCGGGGTTAAGACTAACAAGGAGGAAAGGGTTGCGATGGATGATGGGAAGATTGTTGGTCATCTTCGTGTCGAGCGTGAGGCCCATGGTAGAGGTATTGAACTGCACGGAGATGGGAGTGGCTTCGACGGTGATGGAGTCTCGGGTGGAGCCGGTTTCGAGGCGGGCATCGACTGTGACGTCGGCGCGGGCCTGGACGAGGATGTTCTTTTGGACGTACTTGCGGAAGCCGGACAGTTCGACCGTGACAGTGTAATTGCCGGGCTGGACAAGGTCAAAGAGGTATTGACCGGCGGGACTGGTCTGCTGGGTGGCGAAGATGCCGGTGTTATCGTTCTTTAGAACGACGGAGGCGCCGACGACAACGGCTTCGGTGGCGTCGGAGACGCGACCTTGGACCCGGCCGCGAGTATCTTGAGCGAGTAGTGCGGCGGCCGCACAAAGAAAAAGCGCAACCAAGGCGCCGCGAGTCTTCACCATAGAACCTCCAAAATGACTGTGAGGATTACATCACAATTGATTCTCGAGCGCAATCCCTCCTTTCGAGTCAGTCGGCGCCCTTCGGCTTGCGCGGCGGCCGCCGCCGGGGCATATCACAATTGGAGATATGCATGGGGTTGGGGGCGGCTGGGAGGCCGCCTTCGAGGATCCAAGGGGTAATCGATTTGAGAGCTTCGGCGACGGTCTGGACGGTGCCGTTGGGCACCCCGGCATGATTGAGCCGATGTTGCCAGTTGAGCTTGGAATCGGCGGCAATGAGGGGGACCAGCAGTTCGACGAGTTCGGCGCGATGCTGCACGCGGGCGGCGTTGCCAGCAAAACGGGGGTCGACGGTCCAGCCGGGCTGGCCGAGTGCGGCGCAGAATCGTTCCCAGATGCGTTCGTTCGGCACGCCGATAGCAAGATGACCATCGGAGCAGCGGAAGACTTGGTAAGGGACGATGTTGGCGAGGCCGAGGCCGGCGGGTCGAGGGTCGATTCCGGCGAGCAGGGCGGCCGAGGTTAGGGGCGACATTCCACTGAGGAGACTTTCGAACAGAGAGACGTGAATGCGGGCTCCTTCGCCGGTGTTCTGCTTTCTGACGAGTGCGGCCAGGATGGCTTGGCCAGTGAACATTGCGGCTAAGATGTCAGCGACCGGGAACGAGGTTTTGCCGAGTTCGGAACCCAGCACGGCGCTGGTGTGCATGAGGCCGCTAAGAGCTTGGATGATGAGGTCGTAGCCGGGCTGGGTTGATTCCGGGCCGAAGCCACTGACGGAGGCGTAGATGAGTTGCGGGTTGCTCT
>CANNLB010000371.1 GCA_947505565.1 Acidobacteriota bacterium
GGGTTTATTGCTGGTTTTGATTGCGGCGGCGGGTTGGGCGCTTGTGCGGAATACGAGCCGGGCGCGGCGGTTGGCGGAGATGGAGTTTGCGTTTGTGGCGGGGGTGACGCATGAGTTTCGGACGCCCCTGACGGTGATTCGTGGGGCGGCGCACAACTTGCTGAGCGGTGTGGTGAAGGACGCGGCGCAGCGGGAGCGGTATACGAAATTGATTGTGCTGCATGCGGAGAATTTGACGGAGATGGTGGAGCAGGTTTTGGGGTTTGCGGGGGCGCGGAGCGGCGGGGCGAAGAATGCGCATGAGGCGGTGCGGGTGATGGATGCGATCAATGAAGGGCTGGAGGCGGCGGGTGGGGAGATTGAAGGGGCTCGTTGCGAGGTGGATTTGCAAGCACCGCCGGAGATTCCGCCGGTGATGGGGGATCCGGTGGCGCTGCGACGGGCGTTTCAGAATTTGATTGGGAATGCGGCGAAGCATGGGGGGGACGGTGGGTGGATTGGGATTACGGTGGAGGTGAGCGGGACGGGGGAGCGGCAGGAGGTGACGGTGCGGGTGCAAGACCGGGGGCCGGGGATTCCGGCGGGGGAGTTGGCGCATTTGTTTGAGCCGTTTTATCGGGGAGAGCGGGCGAAGGCGGACCAAGTGCGGGGGACGGGGTTGGGGTTGAGTTTGGTGGCGGCGATTGCAAAGGCGCACGGTGGGAGTGTGGCGGGAGAGAATTTGGCTGACGGAGGCGCGGTGTTTACGTTGCGGCTGCCGGGGGCGAGACTGGAGGAGTATGACGAATTCGCGCATTCTGCTGGTTGAAGATGAGCCGGATATTGCTCTGGTAGTGACCGATTTATTGGTTGCGCAGGGTCATACGGTGGAGACGGCGGGGACGGGGACGGAGGGCGTCCGGATGGCGACCGATGTGCGGTTCGACCTGTTGATTTTGGACGTTATGTTGCCGGGGATGGATGGTTTTGCGGTTTGCCGGACGATGCGGGAACAGGGGTTTGATGGGGGGGTGTTGATGCTGACGGCGCGGTCGCAGGTGGCGGATCGGGTGCAGGGTTTGCAGATTGGGGCGGACGATTATTTGGCGAAGCCGTTTGATCCGAATGAGTTGCTGGCAAGGGTGACGGCGTTGTTGCGGCGGGTGGGGAAGGAGCAGTTGACGCCGGTGTTGCGTTTTCAGTTTGGGGGCGTGAGTGTGGATTTTTCGAAGCCGTCGGTGACGCGGAATGGGGTGGCGGTGAGTCTGGCGGCGAAGGAGATGCAGCTGTTGCGGTGTTTGATTGACCATCGGGGGCAGGTGTTGACGCGGGAATGGTTGCTGGGGCAGGTGTGGAGTCAGCAGCGGTTTATCACGCCGCGGACGGTGGACGTGCATGTGGCTTGGTTGCGGCAGAAGTTGGAGGAGGAGGCGCAGACGCCGAAGCATATCTTGACGGTGCGGGGGGAGGGGTATCGGTTTGTGGGGTAGGGGGGGCGATTGCTGCCGCATGCAATTTACTGTGGATTGCATGGTAGGGGCGTTCACCTTTCGAACATTCATTCGTTAAGCGATTTTCAGCGCAACACCAAGGAACACCTTCGCCAGCTCAGAGAATCGGGGGAGCTCGTGGTGCTTACGGTGAACGGGCAAGCCGAAGTGGTGGTCCAGAGTGCAGAGGCATACCAACGGTTGCTTGACGACCAAGATTTTCTTGAAAGTATTCGGGGCGTGGGTCGCGGTCTGGAAGAGGCCAAGCGTGGAGAGGGGCGTACGCTGAGAGAATTGCTTGAAGAGCTAGCGAGCGAGCACGGCTTTTCGCTTCGATGAAACGATATCGGGTGATCGTCATGCCGGAAGCCCAAGCGGGCATCTGAGATGAGCTTCTCTTGATAACCGATCACGCGCCGCTGAGCGCTGAACGCTGGCTGAAAGAGCTCAATTCTCAGATTAAATCGTTGGAGCGATTTTCAGCACGCTGCTCCCGGGCCCGCGAGAAAGAATGCTACGACATGGACCTTCGCCAGCTTATTTACAAGTCCTGCCGAATCATCTATTTTGCCGATTCGAGAAGTTCTACGGTCATCGTCCTGCATGTTCGGCACGGCAAGAGGCGAGCGGCTGGGGAGCCGGGGGAGGTAGGCTGAAAGGGATGATACCGATTCCGATTGCAGTGGCGGCGATTCCGCCGGGAAACCAGACTTATAGCCAGGCGGTGCGGCTGGGGGATTTGTTGTTTGTCTCGGGGCAGTTGGGGGTGGACCCGGGGACAGGGTTATTCGCAGTTGGCGGTCAGGTGGCGGAATATCGTCAGGCGCTCGAGAATATTAAGACGATTCTGGAGGCGGCCGGGAGCAGCTTGGCGCAGGTGGCCAAAACGACGGTCTACATGACCGACGTGGATGAGCTGGGGGCCTTGAACGAAGTCTATGGCGCTTACTTCCCTCACGCACCGGCGAAGACGGGGGTGGAGGTGAAGCGGCTCTCAGCTGGGGCGCGGATCGAGATTGAAGTGATCGCGTCGGCTGTCTAGAGAAGGGGTAACGGTCCCGGGCCTCGCTTGACGCTGCTCACCTTGGGCGCGGCTGAGGGGTTCCAAAAGCAACAAAAGTGGGTCCCGCCGGGATAGTATGCTCAGTAGTAAGCAATCTAACGGCCAAACGATTATCGGTAGGGTGCGAAGAGTTCCGTCGTGAAGTATCGCTCCATGCGATCAGGGAAGACGGGGCCGCCGAGGCGGCGGGCGATCTCTTCGGCGGCGCAGAAACTCAGGCCGGAGCTGGGGCCGACGGGGAAGCCTCGGCGGATGAGTTCGCGGGTCCTGTGAATCGCGGCGTGATCCTGGATTTCGATGATCTCGAGGCCGGGGACGAGGGCGGGGCTAAAAATTTTGGGAATGTCGTCGATGACGCCGGGGATGCGGGCGCTGAAGCTACAGCATTCGAGATCGCCAACGGCTTCGCGGGTGAAGGGCTTGGCGAGGACAGGGACGACGCCGCAACCGGCATTGCGCATACCGTCGTAGAGGCCGACGAGGGTGCCGCCGGTGCCGACGCCGCTGACGACGGCGGCGACGTTGCCACCGGGGACTTGGTCTATGACCTCGCGGGCCGTTCCCATGCGGTGGGCGAGTGCGTTGTCGAGGTTTTCGAACTGGCGGGGGAGGAAGATGTTGTCGCCTTGACCGAGGCGTTCGACTTCGGCAAGGGCACCGCGGATGCCGTCGGCTTTCGGAGTGAGCACGATGTTGCCGCCATAGCCGCAGATCATCATGGTGCGTTCAGCGCTGACGCCTTCGAGCATGACGGCGGTGAAGCGGAGGCCGAGTTGGGCGCTGACGAGGGCCATGGCAATGGAGGTGGAGCCGCTGGACGCTTCGACGACGAGGGTGCCGGGTTGGACGCGTTTTTCGCGGAAGGCTTTTTCGAGAATGAAGCGGGCGATGCGGTCCTTCGTGGAGCCGCTGGGGTTTAGAAATTCGAGTTTGCACCAGATGAGGGGGCCGTCGCTGATGGAGACGCCTTCAAGCGGGGTGGGCTGGACTCGACCGAGATAAATATTCCGATGATACTGAGTAGAGCGGATGCGATTCGACGAGAAGACAGATTTTGTGATTTTGGAGACGGTGGCGGCGGCCATTGCGGAGTCGCACGCGCGGGCAGGGAAGTGGATTGCCTGCCGGGCGGGGTGCAGCGAATGCTGCTCAGTACTGTTTCCGATTACGATGCAGGATGCGGAGCGGTTACGGCGAGGGTTGGTGATGGCATCGACGGACCTGCGGGCGGATATTGTGGGGCGGGCGCGGGATTTATGGGCGAAGATTGGGCCTGACTTTCCGGGTGAGAGCGGAGTATTTCGGGCGAATGAGGAGTGGCAGGAATGGTTCTTAACGCGGCACAAGGGTCATGCTTGCGCGGTCGTGGATCCGGCGACAGGGGCTTGCCGGTTGTATGAGCATCGGCCGGTGGCTTGTCGGCTGTACGGGCATTTGATCCAGATCGGGGAGGAGGTACAAACGATATGCCGCTACTGCTTTCAGGGGGCGACGACGACGGAAATTGACGGGAGCCGGGTAAATGTTCCGGTGTCGGCGGTGGACCAAGGTGGCTTGGCGGGAGGCGAGACGCTGATTTCCTGGGTGCTGGCTACTTCGGAATCGTAGCCATCCAGTAGCCGGGTCGGGTACGGACCTTCATACCGGTGCGAAGGACTTCGACGGTGATTTCGTGGAAACCGCCGTCGTCGGTGTTGTTGGGTGAATAGCTGATCATGTACTGGCTATGCAGCTCTTCCCCGATGTCGGCGATGACGCGTTCGAGGTCTTTGTAGGTGAGGAATGACCGTTCGGAGCCGCCGGTGTATTTGGTGAAGACTTCGACTTGGTTGTCGACAAAGATGCTCTTGATCTGGCGGAGGATTTCTACGGCGAGGGGGAGAGCATTGCCATTATAGATGCCGGTTTGCTGGCTTATGGTTTCCGGGGTGACGAGAGAGCCGGCGGGCATGTGGCGGGCTCCGGGGGGGAGGGCGTCGG
>CANNLB010000372.1 GCA_947505565.1 Acidobacteriota bacterium
GCACCGTCTTTACCCCTAACGCCTTCTCCACCCAAGCCTGAATCCCAAACCCCCGCCACGCCACCTTCGGCGTCGACCGCGCAATCCTTCCCCCCGCCAAATCCACCGGGCCAAAACACCCAATCCCCACCCGCCGCAACTTCTTCCCTTTAAAAAACGCCGCCACCCCCGCCATCGTCTCTTCCGGCGTCGTCGTCGGAATCTCCGCCGATATCACGGCATCATCCGGACCCGTTCCTACGGCGCACACAAACTTCGTTCCACCCGCCTCGATTGCTCCGAACATTCTTATATTGTATGCTGGGGCCGGCCATGAGACGTTTTTTACTTACCGCCCTAAGCGCTTATCTGCTCCCCGCTCAAGACTTAGCCGACCGCGCACACGCCATCCTCGCCGCCAACTGCCTCGGCTGCCACAGCGCCAACGCTAAAATGTCCGGCCTAGATCTCTCCTCCCGCGCCACCGCACTCCAAGGCGGCTCCCGCGGCCCCGCCCTTGTCCCCTCCCAATCCGCTTCCAGCCGCCTCTATAAAGCCGTCGCCCGCCTTTCGGGCGTCCCAGCCATGCCCGCCAATAAGCCCCTCGACCCCGCCGATGTCGCCACCCTCAAAGAATGGATTGACGCCGGTGCCCCCTGGCTCGATGCCCCCGCCTCCCCCGTATCCAATTGGTGGTCCTTCCAACCCGTCAAACGCCCAACCCTCCCCCCGTCATCTTCCCCGTGGCCGAGAAATGACATAGATCACTTTATCTCCGCCAAACACGCCGAGCACAAACTCACCCCCGCCCCCGAAGCCGACCGCGCCACCCTCGTCCGCCGCGCCTACTACGACCTCACCGGCCTCCCCCCCACCGCCCGCCAACTCGCCGACGCTGCACCCTACGAACAGCTCATTGACCAACTCCTCGCCTCCCCCCGCTACGGTGAAAAATGGGGCCGCTACTGGCTCGATCTCGTCCGCTACGCCGACACCGCCGGCTTCGAACTCGATACCCACATCCCCGACGCTTGGCGCTATCGCGACTACGTCATCGACTCCTTCAACGCCGACAAGCCCTACCCCCGCTTCCTCCGCGAACAAATCGCCGGCGATGAACTCTACCGCGACGACCCCAAAGCCATCACCGGTACCGGCCTCTTCTGCGTCGGCCCCAACCGCGACGGCTTCCCCGACCAAGCCGACATCAATCGCGTCGAGGTCTTAACCGACTTCGTCGACACCACCTCTTCCGTCGTCCTCGGCCTCTCCGCAGGCTGCGCCCGCTGCCACGATCACAAATTCGATCCTATCCCACAGCGCGACTACTTCCGCATGCAGGCCATCTTCGCGCCTTTCATCAAGTCCCGCATCCCCCTCAGCCGCCTCGAATCCCTCGGCTACGATGTCGCTGAAAACAACCGCGAAATCAAACTTCGCGAAATAGCCGAAGAAATCCGCGCCGTTCAAGCCACCTGCAAAGAACTCCAAAACTGCGCCGATCCCATCGCCGCCAGCAAGCTCCAAACCATCCAAACCCGCCTCGTTAAAATGTTCGCCGGCCTCAAGCCCAAACCCTTCGCCTGCGGCATCACCGATGCCTCCGACGTCTCCCCCAAAACCTTCATTCCCGGGACATCAAAAACCGAAATCAACCCCGGCTTCTTCTCCGCACTCGGCGGCGGCGACGTCTCCCTCGTTGCCCCCGAACTGGCCGTCTCGACCGGCCCCATCCCCTACCGCGCCACCACCGGCCGCCGCGCCGCCCTCGCCGAATGGCTCTCGAAACCCGACCATCCCCTAACCAACCGAGTCCTCGTCAACCGCATTTGGCAGCAGCACTTTGGCCGCGGCCTCGTCTCGACGCCCAACGATTTCGGCACCCGCGGCGCGCCTCCCTCTCATCCCGAACTCCTCGACTGGCTCGCCTCCGAATTCGCCGCCCAAGGCGGTTCCATCAAGAAACTCCACCGCCTCATCATGACGAGCGCGACCTACCGCCAGTCCGCCGGACTCACCCCCACCGACCCCGAAAACATCTACCTCGCCCACGCCAAACGCCGCCGCCTGTCTTCCGAGGAAATCCACGACGCCGTCCTCCAATCCGCCGGTGCTCTCAACCTCAAAATGCACGGCAAACCCGTCGTCCCGCCTCTCAGTAAAGAGGAACTCTTTGGCCTCATCGGCCGCGTTGACGACACCTGGGTCCTCTCCACCGACCCCACCGAACACAGCCGCCGCGCCGTATACATGATCCAGAAGAGGACCTTCCGCCTTCCCATGATGGAGGTCTTCGACGCCCCCGAATCCATGCAAACCTGCGCCCGCCGAGAGTCCTCCACCTCCGCCCCTCAGTCACTCTCCCTGTTCAACGGAGGCTTCCTCCTCCGCCAAGCCAAGTCTCTCGCCGCCTCCCTCAAAGCCGATCCCATCGAAACCGCCTGGCAGCGCGTCCTCGTGCGCCCGCCAACCCCGTACGAACGCCAACTTGCCGAAGCGTTCCTTGCCCAACAGGAACAAAATTCCGGTACCCGCCAAGCGGCTCTCACTGAACTCCTCCGCGGCCTCTTCAACCTCAACGAATTTCTCTACGTGGACTAAGAACATGTTCAATCGACGCCACTTCCTCGCCAAGACCGGTGCCGGCTTCGGAGCCCTCGCCGCCGCCTCACTCCTCCACGCCGGAGCCAAGCCGCCCCACTTCCCCACCAAAATTAAAACGGTCATTTATCTGTTCATGCACGGCGGCGTCAGCCACATCGACACCTGGGACCCCAAGCCCGAGCTCACCAAACGCAGCGGCCAGACCATCCCCGCCTCCTTCGTCAAAGGCCTCAAAACCAGCCGGATCGATTTCACCAAAGCGGTCATGCGCGGCTCCCCTTGGGCCTTCCAGCGCCACGGCCAATCCGGCACCGAAATCTCCACCCTCTTCCCCAACATCGCCAAGCACGCCGACTCCATCGCCGTCATCCGTTCCTGCTACGGCGATGCTTTCGACCATGCCCCGGCTATCTATCTCCGCAACACCGGCAGCCAGTTCCCCGGCCGCCCCTGTATAGGGTCCTGGAGCCTATACGGCCTAGGGTCGGAGAACGACAACCTCCCCGGCTTCGTCGTCATGTCCGACGGAGCCATGAAGTGCGGCCCTCAAGGCTACGGTGCCGGCTTCCTCCCAGCGATCTACCAAGGCACCGTCTTCCGCGGCGGCCCCCACCCCATCCTCGACCTCGCCTCGCCCCCTGGCATCGCCGAGAAGACCCAGCGCTCGACTCTTGACTTCATCAACAAACTCGACCAGCAGCACCTCGCCGACCGCCCCGGTGACTCTGATCTCGAAGCCCGCTTGGCGTCTTATGAACTAGCCTTTCGCATGCAAGCCGCCGCCCCCGACGCCGTCGATATCACGAGGGAGTCGGATGCCACCAAAAAGCTCTACGGCATCGGCGAAAAAGCGACTGATGATTTCGGCCGGCGTCTGGCCGAACGCGGCGTCAGGTTTATCCAGCTTTATTCCGGAACCCATCAAGGCGACGACTGGGACGCTCACAGCGACCTAACCGGTGGCCACACCAAGATGGCGGCCAAAAGCGACCTCCCCATTGCCGGTCTCCTCACCGACCTTAAGTCCCGCGGCGTCCTCGATCAAACTTTAGTCATCTGGGGGACCGAGTTCGGCCGTACGCCTTTGGCCGAAGGAGCCAACGGACGCGATCATCATCCGTACGCGTTTTCGATGTGGATGGCCGGCGGAGGCATCAAAGGCGGAAAGGTATACGGCTCCACCGACGAGTTCGGACTCCGCCCCGTCGATAAACCAGTCGACGCCCACGACGTCAACGCCACTATCCTCCGACTAATTGGGATGGACCATCTGAAGTTGACCTATCTCTACCAAAGCCGAGACATGCGCCTCACCGACGTACACGGAGATCGCGAATTCACAAAGTTCCTATTATCTTAGGAGACTGCGCGCAGCAGCCGTCTATTCCTCCTCCTCGCCCAACTAACCCCTGTCGCTAATAAGGTCCAGCACACCGCGGTCCCCCACGGAGATACCCTCAACGATCCCTATTTTTGGCTCCGCGAAAAAACAAATTAAGACCCATAGTTAAACACGTGTTGCCGGTTCTCGAGTTGTTTTGGACAGTAGTAACATTGTTTTCCACGCCTCCTCGCTGTTTAGTGTGGGTAAGGAAGGTAAAGCTCGACGATGAGAATCGGCTCACAGAGGTCCCTGGTCCGACGGTTTCGTGAATCGATCAGGGGAACTCGGGGTGGGCGGAGCTCATGTTTGGGATTGGGCGGGAAACGACGGCACCGCCGTCGCGGCGGTGGAAATGTAGAAATCGCGCCTTACTGCGATTTCCAAGGACGGTGGGAAGGGAGTGAAAACCCGCCTTTGGCTCATCTTCTACACCATTTTGCCGGAAGTTGTTGATTTCCGGCGGCTTGCGATTTTGAAAAAGGCCTAGTGACACGTTTTCCCTTCCTCGGAGTCACA
>CANNLB010000373.1 GCA_947505565.1 Acidobacteriota bacterium
AATCATCCAGATGCCGCCGGCGGTTTCGGCGAAAAAGATCAACGGGGTGCCCGCGTATAAGTTGGAGCGGCAGGGCAAGCCGGTGGAGTTGAAAGCGGTGCCGGTGACGATTTACGAGTTGACGCTGCTGGCGTGTGAGGGCGATTCGGCGCGGGTGCGGGTACATAGCTCGACCGGGACCTACATTCGGAGCTTAGCCCATGATTTGGGCGTTTTGTTGGGTTGCGGAGCGCATTTATCGGCGCTGCGGCGGACGCGAGCCGGGATGTTTACGATCGGCCAGGCGAAGACCTTAGAGGCCTTGGCCGATCCGGGGATATTGGCGGCGGCGCTGATTCCGGCCATCGACTTGTTGCCGGACTTCCCGCGGGAACGGGTGGACGAGGTGACGGCGGGGTTCATTCGACAGGGGCGGGATTTTCGAGTGAGCCCGTTTCGGGTGGAGCAGGGGGCGCGATACGTCCGGGCGGTGGACGGGGCGGGGGAGTTAGTGGCGATTGGGGAAATAGTGCTGCCGAATTTGTACCATCCGATGTTGGTTTTGTAGCGGCGAAGATTTTTTAAACGTGGACGGCGTTGCTTTCGCAAAGGAGAGTTGTGCGTTTGATCCTTTTGCCGACCCGTTTACTTCTGCTGGGCGGATGCCTTTCGCATCGATCGGCCGACTGAAGCGCGGAACGAATGGAACGGCTCGTGGAACGGCAGGGGACAAGGAGGGAGGAAAAGGCGGAGCGAATCGAACGCTGAGTGACGCATCAGAGTCGCGGCCTGGAGCGGAAAGCCGAACGGATCGAAGAAGCGATGAAACGGCAGGAGCGGGATTTGGACCGGATAACCGTTTAGCGTATGGTAGCAAGGCCTGGCGCGAGATCCACCTCTTCAGCGTGAAGATGATTATCGTTCCCACGGCGGCTTTGGAGCGGGATGTGCCGAGGATGAAAACATGCGCACTCGCCGGGAGACCGACGAAGCGGTAGAGCTAGCCAAGCGCGCGGCCAAAGAGCCGGCTGATGCCGCGAGGGGCGGCGGCGACAAGGTACGAGAGAGGGCTTCGAAAAAGTGGCCGAGGCGACCGAGAAGGCCGCTAAGAAAGTGGAAAAGGTTCTTCGCTGTTTGCCGTGGGTAGAATCGCCGGTCAAAATTCGCCAGCGAGGGGCGAGTAAGCGTACTTGGCCCCGAAGTCGGCCGTGGAAATGACAGGCCGTGGAAAGCGAGGAAAACCAAAACTAGGTTTTCACTCTCTTCCCACCGCCCTTGGAAATCGCCCAAAGGTCCGATTTCCACATTCCAACCGCCGCGGACGGCGATGCTGCCGCTTCCCTGTTCAAACCCGAACAGGAACACCGCACACTCCGAGCTCCCTCGATTCCAGCCGACTAATGATGGAACTCGGCTGCCAATACGCCCAAGCCGCCGACAACCAGGCCCATAGGAGTCAATCAGCGGCCGTCAGTTTCTGCCGCTTCACCGAGCGTTGCAGAACTCCAAGCTGATGACGAAGGGCCAGAATCTCAAACTGAAGCGCCGCGCGACGGCGAAAGGAAGCCATGAAAGCCGCCGCCAGCGCAACCAACGGAGGCGATCAAGGGAATCGAAGGAAGAAAGGCAACCCTCAATTTATCAGCAACTTCGAGGTTTGCGAGAACCACAGTCGGGTGCTCGGTGCCTTTGGGCGAAGTTTATGCCGGGTGGGGTTCGTCTCTTAGCGGTGCTCGGAGCGGGTGGTGTTTGGGTTAGTGCGGGGCGGGGTGCCAACTTGGACCTTGCTCTTGGTCGAGGCGAGGCGCATCTTTGCGTTCTTTGCGTTCTTGTATCGGATCGTGGACGGGTGATAGACTTCGAGGCGTGAGACGGCCTAGTTTGCTGGGCTTGATTGTGGCAGGGGGATTGGCGGCGCAATCGGAGGTGGGGGCGTGGCAGGCGCTGGCAGGGGAGTGGAGGGAGACTCCGTTTCCGCGGAAGGGGACGGTGAAGCAGGAGGGAGGAGAGATCGTTTTGACGGCCGGGGCTCCTTTGACCGGGGTGACTTGGGGCGGGGCGTTTCCGAAGATGAACTACGAGATTCGGTTCGAGGGGATGCGGCGGGCCGGGGGGGACTTCTTTGCGAGTTTGACGTTTCGTGTGGGGGAATCGTTTGCGACGCTGGTGACCGGGGGGTGGGGCGGGGATATTGTGGGGGTTTCGAGCATCGACGGGTGGGATGCGTCGGACAATGAGACGCGGAACTACTTTACGTTTGAGACGGGGAAGTGGTACGCGCTTCGGTTGGAGGTGACGCCGGGGCGGATCCGGGCTTGGATTGGGGAGGAGCGGGTGGTGGATTTGGCGATTCAGGGGAGGGCGATTGGTTTGCGGCGGGGGGATATTGAGTTGTCGTCGCCGTTGGGGTTTGCTTCGTATAACACGACGGGGGCGGTGCGGGAGGTGGCGTATCGGGTGTTGCGGTGATGAACCATAAAATGTCCAAACTATGAGTCTTGATAGCAAGAACGATGAAGCTTCCGAGTTGGCCTCTGATTTGGCAGACTCCACAGGGTCTTCGATGACGAAAGTCGTGGTCGCGGCGCAGGTCGAAGCGATCTTGGCAATTGGTCGGGATTGCGCGAAGCACATGAGAGAGCCCTATTTGAGCATTGATCATGGGGACTTTCTCCACGACGAATTCGGCCTGCCGAAGCGATTGTTGACGCTTCGGCTACTCCTTCGCGTATGCTGTCGCCACCGAGCGTGACGACAGCATACCTGCTCTGAGCGCCTAGCCGTTAAGAGTCCAGTTGGGGCGGTAGGTGCGTTTGAGGTAGTCGTTGGCCTCGGGGACGTTGGTGATGCGGCCGGCGACGGGATCGTACGTTAGTTTCTTGCCGACCCGATGGGCGACTAAGCCGAGTAACATCTGTTCCATCATCGTGCCGGAGTAGTCGAAGTCGCAGTGGGTCTTACTGCTGGTGCCGTGAGTGATGTTATCCGACTTACCTTTGCAGGCGTCGAGCCATTCGCGTTGGAAGGCGTCGCCGCTACGATTGGGCGGGTTGCCGGCGCGGATGCCTTCGAGGGCGGGGTTGGGGAGGCCGAGAGCGGCGGGCGTTTTGCCATTCAGCATTTGAATGTCGGGGAAGCCGCTGGGGCCGGGCTGCTGGTTGGGCTGGGCGGTGAAGCCGGGGGGGAGTTCCTGGGCGCGGCGGTTGCCTCCGCCAGCGGGGCGGGCGGGGGCGCCCTGGGTGGGTTGGCCGGTGCCGCCGACGAGCGGGAGGGTGTCGGATTTAGCGCGGCGTTTGTAGTAAGTCAGATCGCCATCGTCGTTATTGGGGATGATGAGGCGGGTCGTGAAGTCGGCGAAGATGCTGCCTTTGGTCCCTTCGAAGATGGCACCGTTGGGGACCTTCGAGACATCGATGTAACCCTTGGGGGCGGCGGGCTTCATGCCGCCTTGGTACCAGACGACTTCGATGGGTCCGCGCCAAGCGTTGGCGGGGTGTTCGAAGGTTACTTTGAGTTTGACGGGGCAGATGTCGGGGTTGTACTTGTCGGTGGCTTCCTGGTCGACTTCGATGCCGGTGGGGGCTCCGGCGTCGATGGCGTTCCAAAGGAGGTCCATGGTGTGGGCGCCCATGTCGCCCATTTGGCCGACGCCGAAATCGCGGTACATGTTCCAGAAGAGGCAGTTGAGGCCGGCGGAGCCGCCGAAGTATTGGGGGCTATAGGGGTGATAGGGGGAGGGGCCGATCCACTGTTCATAGTGGAGCTCGGCGGGGGGGTGGCCCTGGGCGACGGGGTAGCCGGGGCGGGGGAGTTGGCGGGCGTCCCAGCCGTGGACGGTTTTAAGGTCGCCGATGGCGCCGTCGAGGATGAGTTCGCGGAGGCGTTCGAAGTTGGGGTAGGCGTGGCGCTGGGTGCCGTGCTGGGTGGCGACCTTCGTTTTGTTTTTGAGGTAGTTGGCGCGGACGGTGCGGACCTCTTCGACGGAGATGCCGAGGGGTTTTTCGCAGAAGACGTGTTTGCCGCGGTTGATGGCCCAGTTGGCGATGAAGGCGTGGTGGTGGTCTGCGGTGCAGATGATGACGGCGTCGATATTTTTCTGATCGAGGCATTGGCGCCAGTCGGAGTAAGTCTTGGCCTTGGGGAAGATCTCGAGACCTTCTTTGGTGCGGAGGTCGTTGACGTCGCAGAGGGCGACGACGTTTTCATCGCGGAGGACGTTGTAATGGGCGGTGCCGCGTCCCCAGACGCCGATGAGGGCGACGTTGAGGCGGTTGCTGGGGGCGGTTTGGCCGCGAAGGATGCCAGAGCGAAGGATGGTGAGGCCGGCGGCGGATTGGATGAGTTCTCTGCGTTGCATAAGCTATGTTCCTGGGGTGATTGTATAAGAAATAGACTCGTCAGAAGAATCTGTGGGTCAGTTTTGGCTCTGGGAGCTTCCCAAGTGAGTGATACAGGGCCATTTCAGTGATTCTGAAGGTTCGGAAGCCGTATGGTTTTCTCATA
>CANNLB010000374.1 GCA_947505565.1 Acidobacteriota bacterium
AGAGAAGGGCGACCTGCTGATCGCCGAGGCAAGCCCGAAGGGCTACAAGAAGTTGCACGAGTTCAAAATCCTCGATGGGACCGTGCGCGCGGCTCCGGCGTTCGCGAACGGGACGTTGTTTGTCAGAAGCGAACGGAAGCTAGTGGCTGTCAGGTAACCCTGCTCCAAAGTAGGGACCAGTCGTGCGCCGGCAGGGTCGTCGAGGGTTCGGCGCAGCCGCGGACGACGATGGAAGCGCCCGGTGTGGAAGCCGGGATCAGAGCGCCGTGCAGGAGCCGATGGAGGGACGGGTTCGTTCTGTTCCGTCGAAGGACGAAGCCGCGTTCGAGCACGTGGCGGAACACCTCGCCGAATTTTGCCGGGAGCAGCGAGACGAAGGCGGAATCGAGCCATGTTCGCATCAATCAACAAGATCGCGAGTTGCATGACGGGATGTTGCAGATGGAGGAAGGAGTTCAGACGCCCAGCGGTCCATCCGGCCAACGGCGCGAGGCGCCGCAGGTCGGCCAACCCGTGGGCTGCCGCGCCATCTTGAACGGGGCCGCGCGACCGGGCGTAGGGGAGTTGAACGGGGTTGATATCCACGGCAGTGAACAGGCAGTCGAGTGCGGAAAGTGCTCGTGCGTTGCACCCCGCCGAGGCGATGGCAAAGATGCGCGCACCGGGAGCGAAGGCGGCTAAATGAATGGCCGCGTCGTCCCACATCTGTTCGAATAGCGCTTGGTGCAGACCGGTTCCGCGAGAGCGGCCTCGGAGCCAACCGGTCATTTCTCGATCCGCCAGGCCAGCGCGAGCAACACCGCGTTTTGGGTAATCATCGCCAGCGGGTCGAGATCATCGCACGGGCAAAGGCGAGACCGCCGACGTTCATAGTGACCAACAGAATCGTCGGCTCCCAGGCGCGCTCACGGGTGCAGCGGCCGCAGAGAATCCAAAGCGCGAGCGCACACTCGGCTGGTCGCAGCGTTGGCAGCAAGAACGGCCCGCCACAGGGAACTTGTGCGGTAATTTCCGAATGGCGCCCCGCATGGAACTGCTGGTGCCATAGACCCTGATAGAACCAAGCGGCGGCCAGCGCTGCGCGGGCGATCACCAGATTTTTGTCAGCACCTATGAGAGAGCTCTTGCCAGATGGAGCCCAACTGTGCTGAAGGCAAAACGCACAAACCGCCACCATAAGGTCAGGGGGGGCGAGGTGGCGGCGCTGTCGAGCGGACCGGGCGTGGCGTTACGCTAAGCGTCGCAGGAGTGGTAGCCGTAGAGAGTGAACAGGTTTCCGTCCCAGATCAGGAGACGACCGTTCGCATAGTTTCGAAGGATGCGAAGACCACGCAACGATTCGCCGTAGGGACAGAAGATGCGACAACCAGCCCGAAAGAAGTCCGCACCGCAGAAGGCGGGCAGAAACGCCGGGCGTAGACCCTCCGTCGCGACTAAGGCGATGACGAGGAAACCGAGGCCATTGCTCCATTAGTCCAGGCGTACGTCAGCACGCGCGAAGGGCGAAGCCTGGATTTAACGGGGAATCGGTGACGCTGAAGCCGGTCGAGCGAAATACGCTGCTGATCATCGACTACTTTTTTAAAATCTGTTCACCTCTTGAGTTTGCCCCGCTTCGTTTCGATGACTATGATACAATCTCACCGCGATGAAACTGTGCCTTGGATTCGTATTGACGCTTGCTTTGCGGGCGGAGACTTTGCCGATCGTCGAACGCGTGGAACGCCAACCCCTGGCGTCCCAAGTGGAACGGGTGGCGCAAGCGCTGGAGTTGACCGGAGAGCCGCTGGCCGCGGCAGAGCGAGCCGAACTGACGACCGCTTCGGTGACGCGGATCCAATCGATCCTGGATCGGCACTGCCTGGTGGGGTTGGAGATTAACCCGGAAGCCCGCGTGAAGGTGCAGCAGGGGGAAGCAAAGGCGGAGCTGATCGAGCAGGGCTGGCGGACGTTTCTCGTGAAGGTGCATAATCAGGCCGGGCTGACCGCGGCGGTCGGCGTAGAATCGCCGAATGCTGGACCGATGCAGAACCAGTCGGCCTTGACCGGCGCACGCCGCTGGATGGAGATCCAGAACTATACGCGGCAGCCGATCAAGATGCATCTCTCGGGCTTGGAGGTCGAGTATCGATTGGTGCAAATTTACGCGCGGGAGGCGGGTCAGCGAGAGGGCAAGCTCGTCTTCGATGTCGGCCAGGGGACGCAGGACCTCGGTTTCCGGAGTGAGGTCGACGTGCTGTTCCGGATTACGCCGGCGGCGAAGTTGACGCTTCGCGTGAAAGATTCCGACGGTCGACCGACGACCGCTTCCTTCCTTGTTCGCGATGAGAAAGGTCGAGTTTATCCGTCGCAGGCCAAGCGCAAGGCGCCGGATTTTTTCTTCCATCCGCAGGTCTACCGGGCCGATGGCGAAACGCTGGCACTGCCGCCGGGCCGCTATACGATTGAGTGTTCGCGCGGGCCGGAGTACAAGAAAATCCTTCGCTCGATGACGATGGGTCGGGGTGATCGGACCGAAGCGTTCGGGCTGGAACGTTGGATCGATCCGGCCAAACTCGGCTGGATTTCCGGCGACCACCATATCCATGCGGCGGGTTGTTCGCACTATGAACGGCCGGCCGAGGGCGTTTATCCGCAGGACATGATGCGGCACGTTTTGGGCGAAGACTTAAAGATCGGCAGCGTGCTGACTTGGGGCCCCGGTTGGTACTTCCAGAAGACGTTCTTCGAGGGCAAGGACAACAAGTTGTCGACGGCGGAAAATCGGATCCGTTACGACGTTGAGATCTCCGGGCATCCATCGAGCCACACGGGTCATCTGGTGCTGCTCGGCGTGAAGGAGCAGGACTATCCGGGCACGCAGAGGCTGGAGGATTGGCCGACGTGGGGATTACCGATTTTGAAATGGGCGAAGCAGCAAGGGGCGGTGACGGGGTTCTCCCACAGTGGCTTTGGACTCGAGATGCCGAAGGACGAGTTGCTGTCGTATGACCACCCGCGCTTCGATGGCATCGGTGCCAACGAGTACGTTGTGAGCGTCACCCACGACGCGGTTGATTTCATTTCGACCGTCGATACGCCGTGGCCCTGGGAGTTGAACATTTGGTACCACACGCTGAACGCGGGGTACCGGACGCGGATCAGCGGAGAGACCGATTTCCCGTGCATTTACGATACGAAAGTTGGTCTTGGGCGAAGCTACGTCCGCCAGCCGAAGCCCGACTACGACGACTGGATCGCGGGCATCAAGGAGGGCCGGAACTACGTCTCCGACGGCAAGAGCCACTTGATCGATTTCCGGGTGAACGGCGTCGAGATGGGCAAGGGCGACGTGAAGCTAGCTAAAGCGGGAACGGTGGCGGTGACGGTGCAGGTGGCGGCCTTGCTGGGCGACGTACCCGAGCCGAAGCGGGTGGCCAACAAGAAGCCGTATTGGGACGTGGAACAGGCGCGCGTCGGAACGACACGGAAAGTACCGGTGGAGTTGATCGTGAACGGAGTGGCGGTCGAGAGGCAGGAGATCGAAGCCGACGGCACTATGCGCGAAGTGAAGTTCCGTGCGGCCATCGATCGGAGCTCGTGGGTAGCGGTGAGGGTGTTGCCGAGTTCCCATACAAACCCCGTTTGGGTCACCGTCGGCGAGGCGCCCGTCCGGGAGCGGCGCAGCATCGAATGGTGCCTGAAGGCCGTCGACATTTGCGAACAACAGAAGACGGGCCGGGTGAAATTGGAAGAACGCGGAGAGATGGCAAGAGCCTACGAGTACGCCCGTCAGCAGTATCGGCAGCGTCTGCGCTAGAGCACGGTGAGCACGTCGGCAATCGATTTTTTCGTCACGACGGGCACCTGCGCGGCGGCGCTGGGGTAGCCCACGGGAATCAACAGGAACGGACGTTCGTTCGCTGGCCGGTTCAAGATTCGGGCCAGGAAGCCCATCGGACTGGGAGTATGCGTTAGCGTGGCGAGGCCGGCGATATGCAGCGCCGCCAGCAGAAACCCGGTCGCGATGCCGACGGACTCCTGCACGTAGTAGTGCTTGATTTTGTGATCGTTGGCGAGTCCGTAGTTCACGCTGAAAACGACGATCAGGTAGGGCACGGTTTCAAGAGATGGTTTCTGCCAATCGGTGCCGAAGGGCTGCAGCGCGGCAAGCCATTCGTCTGGAAAGCGGCCTGCGTAGTTTTCTTTTTCCTCGGCTTCGGCAGCCAGGCGGATCTCCCGTTTCAGCGCCGGATCCGCGACGACGACAAAATGCCACGGCTGTTGGTTGGCACCGCTAGGAGCGGTTGCGGCGACGCGGATGGCGGCCTCGATCAACGCGAGCGGAACCGGTTCGTCGGAGAAGTCGCGGACCGTACGGCGTGACGTCATCCGTTCCAGCAAGCCGCGTACTGCAGAAGATTGTTCTTCGGCAGAGAGGCGATGGAAAGAGAGGGATTCAAAGGGAGGCAAAGCAGTAAAAGTGATTGCGCGTGCGCAGA
>CANNLB010000375.1 GCA_947505565.1 Acidobacteriota bacterium
GGTTGGTGACTAGGGCGCGGGCGATGGCGACGCGTTGGCGTTGGCCGCCGGAGAGCTCGTTGGGCTTGTGGAACATGCGCTTTTCGAGGTCGACTTGGCGGAGGGCGAGTTTAGCGCGTTCGATGCGTTGAGCGGGAGGGACGCCGGCGTAGATGAGGGGCAGTTCGACATTGTGGAGAGCCGTCGCGCGGGCCAGGAGGTTGAAGGTTTGGAATACGAACCCAACTTCCTTGTTGCGGATGTGCGCCAATTGGTCGTCGTTCATAGAGCTGACGAGGGAGCCGTTAATGAAGTAATCACCGGTGCTGGGGGTATCGAGGCAGCCGATGAGATTCATAAGGGTGGACTTGCCGGAACCAGAGGGTCCCATGATAGCGACGTATTCGCCACGGCGGATCTCGACATCGACTCCGGAGACGGCGTTGATGGTCTGGTCGCCCATCTGATAGGTTTTCCAGAGACCGTAGGTGCGAATAATGACGCCGTCGCGACGGAGTTGTTCTCCGCGGGCCTGGGCCGATGCTTCCGCTGCTTGTGCCATGGGTATTTTTATGAAACTTCCTTTATGATTCTGCCTTGACCGGCGACTTGTTGTCTACCTTGATTTTGGCATCGTTTCGCAGGGTGCGAATAATTTTGTAGCTACCGGTGATGATCTCTTCGCCTTCATTGAGACCGGAGGTGACTTCGATATCGGTGACGCCTGTGATGCCGGTTTCCACTTTCTTAAACATCGCCTTTTCGCCTTGGATAACAAAAACGCCCTGGATTTCGACTTTGCGGGCCTTGACGGAGGCGGGGTCCGTGGGGAGCTCGGGGGTCGTTTCGCCTTCCTTAATCGGTACGAGATCGCCGGTCTGACGGACGGTGAGGGCCTGGATGGGGATAGTAATCGACTTCTGGCGGGTGGCGGTGACGATTTTGGCGGTGCAGCTAAGGCCAGGGCGCATTTCGTCAGGGGGGGTATCGAGGGCGATGACCACCTTAAAGTCCTTGGCTTCCTGGCTGGAGATCGCGGATTGGGAGGCGGCTAAGCCAGTGGAGCGGAGGATGGCGGTGTTGCCGATTTCGATGACGTGGCCTTTAAACGAGCGGCCGGGCATGGCGTCGACGGTGACGTCGGCGATTTGGTCGAGTTTAACGTTGACGATGTCGGTTTCGTCGACTTTGACTTCGGCGGTGATGATGGACATGTCGGCGATCGTCATGATGAGTGACGCCGAGGAGTTTTGGATACCGGGGACGACGGTTTCACCGACGCGGACGGGGAGGTTGGTGACGACGCCGTCGATGGGAGAGACCGACTGAGTGCGGCTGAGGACGTCAGAGGCGCGGCGGAGGTTGGCTTCCGAGACCGTAATGCGCCGCTGGGCGGCGGAAAGGCTGGCGCGGAACTGTTCGATCTGCGCGCGGGCCTGGGCAAGGCGGGCTTCGGATTCGCGAACGGTGGCTTCGGCGGACTGGACGGCGGCGCGGCGGGAGTCAAAATCCTGACGGGAGACGAGGCCCTCCTTAAGAAGATTTTCGGAGCGGGCGAAATCGAGCTTCGAGCGATTGAGGTCGGCGCGATTGCGTTCGATGGAGGCTTCGAGGCTCCGGAGGTTGCTGTCCTGGGCCTTGAGATTGGCTTCGGCGGCGGAGGATTCAGCTTGGGTGGAAGTTACGGTGGCACGTTGGGCGGCGACGTCGGCTTCCGGCTGAACACTTTCGAGCTTGGCGAGGCCTTGACCCCTACGGACACGGTCACCTTCTTTCACCATGATGTCGGTGATGCGGGACGGGCCTTGGGCGTTGCTGCCGATGTTTATGTAGTTCCGGGGCTTGACTTCACCGGAGGCGGTGACGACCGACGTCAGATCCTGACGGAAGGACTTGCCCGTCTGCACGGTGACAATTCCTTTCTTGCTCCACTGCAAACTTGCATAGACTCCGCCGACTATGGCCAAGACCACAACGACACCGACGGCAATCTTCCATTTTTTCACGTGTAAAGGGCTCCTGAGAAAGTGAGACGGAGGAGCAAGCCAAAAAGTTCAACAAATCCTTCTTCGGAGACGCTTTGGCAGGCTCAAATGTAACTGGTTTTTGTTAGGTCCCTTTTAGCCATTTAACGGAAACCGGGTTGGAACCCTGACATGCGATGGAATCGGTCATGCCTGAGCTGATAAGGGCACAAGCGTTATCGGATGCGGTACGTTGGGCAGCCTCGCGATTAGAACCGGAGGCGGTACGACAGGCGCTGCGCCCCCTGAACTCTTTACAGACTTCAACTCGGAACCCTACCAGATCCATAGAAGAATAGACCATCAGGCCAATTACGGCGACGCTGACGCCAGCGATGATTAATCCGGTTCGGTTCTTCACTATTCCTCGAAGAAGTTGGCCATGCGACGGAACTTGTCGTAACGATGCTCAATGAGCTGAGCAGGGCTCATCTTATTCAGTTCGGCGAGGGAGGAGCGGAGGGTCGTGGCAAGGAACTGAGCGGAAGCGCCCCAATCTTCCTGGGCACCTCCGGGGGGTTCGGGGATGATCGCGTCGATGAGCTTGAGATTGAGGAGATCGCGGGAGGTGAGGCGGAGGGCTGCGGCGGCGAGTTCTGCTTTGCCGGCGTCCCGCCAGATGATGGCGGCGCAGGATTCTGGGCTGATGACGCTGTAGATGGAATTTTCCAGCATGAAGACTCTGTTGGCGACGCCGAGTGCGAGGGCACCGCCGGAGCCGCCTTCGCCGATGACGATGGAGATGACGGGTACGCCGAGGCGGGTCATTTCCCGGAGGTTAACGGCGATGGCTTCAGCTTGGCCGCGTTCTTCGGCGTCGATGCCGGGATAGGCACCGGGGGTGTCGAGGAGGCAGAGGATCGGGCGGTTAAACTTGGCGGCGAGCTTCATACAACGGAGGGCTTTCCGGTAGCCTTCCGGCTTGGGCATGGCAAAGTTCCGCTTGAGCTTTTGCTTGGTGTCGCGGCCCTTTTGGTGGCCGATTATCATTATCGGCTCACCATCGAAGAGGCCGTAGCCGCACACGATGGCAGCGTCGTCGCCGTAGGCCCGGTCGCCGTGGATTTCCTGGAAATCGGTGATGAGTCGTTCGAGGTAATCAAGGGTATGGGGACGCTTGGGATGGCGAGCGAGTTGGACTCGCTGCCAAGTTGGAGCGTGAGGCAATGTTCCGGATTCGACGCCGAGAGGGTGATCTTCTTGAGGCAACGTTTTCTATTGTAACGCGGCTACGCTTTTTTCTTCGGGGCTTCGCCGGTACCCATCTTGTCGAGTTCGGAGGCGTAAACGCGGCGGCTTTCATCCATGGCGAGATTGGAGAGAATGACAGCAGAGGAGTCGTTGAGGCCGATGGTGAGGTCGGCTTTGGGCTTGGCGAGGGTACGGCAGCATTCGATGAACTCGATGAACTGCTGATCGACGGGGTTGCGATCTTCTTCGGGGACCATGACGCCCTTCGAATAGAGCCAGCGCTTGGCGAACTTGAGTTCGCGATTCATGAAACTGTCCTGCTCGGTGATCTCATCCTTGCTGAGCAGAATGGGGAGGGGGCGGGAGCCTTTGCCGGTGGAGGCGAGGGAGGCGCTGGCGACGGCGGCTTTGGAGGTGTTGGCGTCGGGGACCTTTTTGGCGGGTTCGCGGTACCACATGCCGAGGGCCGGTTCGTCGTCAGTGCCGACGGTGATGTGAATCGTGCCTTGGGTGCCCATGATGCATTCGCCAAACTGAGCGCGCTGGCCGCCGAAGAGGGGGCAATGCTGGTTGGTGGAAATATAGCTGGCCATCAGGCGCTGGCCCTTGGGGTAGCGGAAAATGAGCTGGACGGAGTCGTATACGTCGCGGCCGTCTTTAAAGTAGTCGATGCCGCCGACGCCGGAGACGAACTCGAAGTGGGAGCCGAACATCCAGTCGGCGATGTCCATTTGATGGGAGCCGAGTTCGGCGACGAGGCCGCCGGAATACTTGCGGAGGAGGCGCCAGTTGGCGTCTTCGCCGCGCGGGTCGTTCTTCTTCATCGTCCAGGTGGCGCTGGGCACGTTGATGAGATTGCGGTGCCACTGGGAGTAGACGTTGGTGACGTCTCCGATCAAGCCTTTTTCAACCATTTGCTTGGCGGTCTGATAGAAGCGGCTGTAGCGGCGCTGGAGACCGACTTGCATGACTTGCTTGGGGCGCTCGTTGACCATCTTGCGAAGGGCATGGACCTCTTCGGCGGTGTGGACGAGGGACTTTTCACAGAAGACGTGTTTCCCGGCGAGAAGGGCGTCGCGGGTGACGGGGAAATGCATGTAGAGCGGGGTCGCTATGATGACGGCGTCAACGTCTTTGTTGGAGAGGACCTCGCGATAATCCTTGTACCCTTTGGGCTTATCCTTCGACCCATTGACGGCTTTGTCGAGGTTGGGCTGATAGATGTCGCAGGCGGCGACGAGGCGGGCGCCATCGATGTTGTTGAG
>CANNLB010000376.1 GCA_947505565.1 Acidobacteriota bacterium
TATGAAGATCTCCCGTCGAACTATTCTGAGTGGAGCCGGAGTCGGCCTCGGCCTGCCTTGGCTGGAAGCGATGGCCGCCCCGCTTCCCACCATCGACGGCACCGGCAAGCCGCCCCAGCGGATGGCCATGCTCTATATGCCGAACGGGGTGAACCCTTGGGCGTGGACGCCCGAGGGCAAGGGGGCCGATTTCAAGCTCTCGCTGACCTTGCAGCCGCTGGAAGACCTGAAGAGCCACATCACCGTTCTCACCAACCTTTGGAATGAAAACTCCAAGAGCGGCGACGGCCACTACGTCAAAGAAGCGGCGTGGCTTACCTGTCAGACGATTAAGAAGACTCCCGGCGAGGACATCGCCAATGGGGTTTCGGTGGACCAACTCGCTGCCCAGCGCATCGCGGGTCAAACGCCGCTCCCGTCGCTCGAACTCGGGGTGACGCCGGTTGCCATTGGAGTCGATGCGGTGGTTGGGTATACCCGGGTCTACGGCTCCCATATCGCCTGGAGCAGTCCGTCCATGCCGCTCGCCCGTGAGCTGAATCCTCGGTCGGTTTACGAGCGGCTCTTTCGCGCTTCGTCCGGTCCGCAGGGCAACGAAGCCAAGATGGACTCGCTGTTGCTCGACCGGGTTCTCGGCGACGCGAGGCGGCTGCGGACGCAGGTCGGCTCGGCGGACCGGGTGCGCCTGGATGAATATCTTTCGGTGATGCGGTCGCTCGAAGAGCGCGTCCAACGCGCGACGAGCACGAAAGAACGAACCTGGAAAGCACGGGCTGCGATGGACCCGAAGGCCGTCCCCACGGACCGGCCGGCGGACCACGCCGAGCACGTCCGTCTGATGCTGGACATGATCGCAACGGCCTTCCAGACGGACACGACGCGGGTGGCGACGTTCATGTTTGGCAACGCCGTCAGCAACGTTAGCTTCCGTTTTCTCGAAGGGGTCAGCGCCGGGCATCACGACGTTTCGCACCACCAGAAGGACGCCGACAAGTTGCGTCAGTATCAACTGATCAACCGCTGGCACGTCGAACAGTACGCCTATCTCCTGCGCCGGTTGCGGAACATGCAGGAAGGCGAATCGAACGTGCTCGACAATTCCATGATCTTGTTCGGCTCCGCGCTGAGTGACGGCGACCGGCACTACCCGCACAATTTGCCGCTGGTGCTGGCGGGCAAAGGCGGCGGTCGGATCAATGCGGGGCAGCATTTGGTTTACGCCGAAGACACGCAAATGGCGAACCTTTACGTTTCGATGCTGGAGGCGTTTGGCACTCCGGTCGATCGTTTCGCGGATAGCACCGGCCCGCTGGCGGGGTTGCTACGTGCGTAGTCTCGCGCTGTTTTTCGTCGCGACGGCGGCTTTTGGAGCCGATCTCACTGGCATTTGGGTCGGCGAGATCGGTTCTGGACGCCCAGACCGTGATCCTTCACCAATGGCGTTTCAGTTCGCGCAGAAGGGCGCTGTGTTGGGCGGTAAGCTATACGGCGATTTTCAAAGCACCCCGATCTCTTCTGGCATCGTCGCTGGCGAGTTAGTTACATTCGTGGTGGTCCTGGCCGAACAGGCGGGCAACGAGATCAACGATACGAAGATCCGTTTCACCGGGCGACTAATCAGCGGCGAGTTGGAGTTGACTCGGGAGCGGGAGAGTTCCACCCGCGCCGGAGCAAAGAGCGGCGCGTTCTTTCGCCCCGGACCTGGCCAGGTTTTCCGTCTGAAGCGCCTAGTCTAAACTCCTTTTAGCGCTTCCAATCTGCGATACTGCTTTGCGATGGCAACCGCGTCTAAATGGCCCAAGACTTTCCCCCCGTTGCCCCCCGAGCAGGTGGTGATCAGCGACGACTTCATGAAGTATTGGCATGAGGTTCTCCCCAAGAGATTTGGGATGATTGATAAGTTCAATCATGGCGTCGTTGTTGAGGACGCTGGAGAATTCACCCGTACTTTGGAGATCGGGGCCGGGCTGGGTGAACACCTGGACTACGAAAGGCTGACCCCGGCACAGGAACGTGAGTACGTCGCCAACGACATTCGGGCGAACATGCTGGCCCAGTTGCACGAGCGGTTTCCCAAGGTTCAAACGGTCCTCGGAGACTGCCAGAAAGGGTTCGATTTTCCGGATGGGCATTTCGACCGCGTGCTCGCCATTCACGTATTGGAGCATCTGCCGAACCTTCCCGCCGCCGTGCGCGAGTTGCATCGGGTAATGGATAAGAAGAAGGGTTTTCTCCAAGTCGTCATCCCCTGCGAGGGTAGCTTAGCCTATACTCTGGCGCGGCGGATCTCCGCCCAGCGGATTTTCGAGAAGCGTTACAAGCAGCCGTATCGGTGGTTCATTGAGCGGGAGCACGTTAATGTGCCTTCCGAGATACTCGGAGAACTTCGCGAGAAGTTCGAGATTCAGTCCACCCGTTATTGGCCGTTTCCGATTCCGCTCGAGATGGCGAATCTCGTTATTGCCCTGCGCTGCGTGCCTAAACAGTAGCGGTTGCTATACTTACAGATGAACCCGCTGCATGATTTCTGTAAGCTCCGTTTCCATGCGCTTCGGCGCAAAAGTACTTTTTGAAGATGTTTCCGTCGCGTTCGCGACGGGCCGTCGTTATGGCTTAACTGGTCCGAATGGGGCCGGCAAGTCGACTTTGATGAAGATTTTATCCGGTGAGATCGACGCCCAGAAGGGAACCGTCTCTCGGCCTAAGCGCATGTCTGTGCTGAAGCAGGATCAGTTCGCCTTCGACGCCTATCGCGTCGTCGACACCGTGATCATGGGCAACGCACGCCTGTGGAGCGCGCTCGAAGAGCGAGAAGTGCTCTACAGCAAAGTGGATATGACCGACGAGGATGGCATCCGCCTCGGAGAACTGGAAGGCTTAGTCGGCGAAGAGGACGGCTATTCGGCCGACTCGGACGCCTCGATTCTTTTGGGCGGCCTGGGCATCCCCGAATCGTTGCATGAGCGAAAGATGAGCGAGTTGCAGGGTGGCCAAAAGGTCCGGGTGTTGTTGGCGCAAGCGCTGTTCGGCAACCCCGAAGGCCTGCTACTAGACGAACCGACCAACCACCTTGACTTGGAATCGATCCACTGGCTTCAGGACTTCCTCAACAGTTTCAAAGGCTCAATGATCGTGATCTCGCACGATCGTCACTTCCTGAACTCCGTCTGCACTCATATCGCCGACATCGACTACCAGACAATCATTATCTACAACGGCGGGTACGACGACATGGTGATGGCGAAGACCCAACTGCGAACCCGGATTGAAAACGATAATCAGCAACGCGAGAAGAAGATCGCCCAATTGAACGACTTCATTGCACGGTTCAGCGCCGGCACCCGCGCCAGCCAGGTCCGCAGCCGCGCTAAGGAAGTGGAGCGTCTCGAAGTCTCCGACCTGAAGCGTTCGAATATCGCCCGGCCGTTCATCAAATTCGTCTCGAAGCGCCCGTCCGGGAAGCACCCGCTCGAGATCAAGAATTTGACCCGCTCCTACGGCGACGAGTTGGTCTTCAAGCCATTCTCGGCGCACATCAGCAGGGGAGAGCGCATCGCGATCCTCGGTCGCAACGGCGCGGGCAAGACGACCCTGCTCCGCGCCATGCTCGACAACGGGCCGGTGACTTCAGCCAAGGAAAAGGACCTCTCCACCGGTTCGGGCGAAGTGACCTGGGGCCACGAAACCAGCATCGGCTACTTTGCGCAGGACCACAAAGAGTCGATCGAGAAGGGCACCACCGCCTTCGAATGGCTGCACATGTTTGATCCGCAGCTGAGTCGGGAAGAGGTCCGGGGCACGCTGGGACAGATGTTGTTTACCGGGGAAGAAGGTGCCAAGCCTACCCACGCCCTCAGTGGAGGCGAGGCCGCCCGACTGATTTTCTGCCGCTTGATGATCGAGAAGCCTAACATTCTCGTCTTCGACGAACCGACCAATCACTTGGACCTGGAAGCGATCAACGCCCTGAACGTTGCGTTCCAAAAATTCGACGGAACGGTCTTCATCGTCACTCATGACCATGATTTAATCGACGCGATCGCTACCCGCATCTGGGCTGTCGACAACAACGAAATTCTTGATTTCAAGGGACCTTACGAAGAGTACCAATCCGTCCACGGTGCCTCTACGTCTGGTTCGAACCGCCGTTAGTCGGCCCGGGTAACGGCTCGCCGAGTAAGAAAACAACCGCATGTTGCGAGGCCCGTCGATAGACGGGCTCGAGCGTGTCGAGCAGCGTTTTCTGGCCCTGCCAGAACGGGAACGGCCCAAGACGCCGGGGCAACGCCGCGGCAATCGCGGGCGGTGCAACGTCTCCCATCGCATCTTCCGGCATGCGGAAGGCACCTTTCCAGAAGATGTCCGGATCCAGTTGGAGTTCCTGCTTGGGATCTTCGACGGGTACAATTTCGTCGTCGTCTCGCTGCGCTTCGGCATCCAAGGCTTGCGGAAGAT
>CANNLB010000377.1 GCA_947505565.1 Acidobacteriota bacterium
ATCCCTTGCCGCTTCCCTTCGTCCGCCTCGCCCCGTACGCCTGAGTCTCTACCCGTGCCCGAAGGAAGAACAAGAACGCCGGGCATCCAAAAATTGCAGTAAATCTCAAACTACTCTTGCCCGCCGAGCGGGACGCCAGAGACCTCCTACCTGCCCCCTGCGATAAATCGAAAACGCCCGGTTCGCCGGGGCGGGCCAAGAGGTTCCTGTTTTCGGCGTTGATGCCAGCCAGACAAACTCACAGAGTCGGCGCTTACACTGTGGGTTCACTCGGAAACTCAACGCTGCGCCGTTTATCGTGAGCTATTCTGAAAAGCGCCCCAACTTCCGGATGGTGATTCAGGAGCTAACTCCTTTCAGAACGGTTAGACGTAATCCTGAAATCATCTCGCCCATCGGACAGCTGGGATGAGTAGGGTGCATTGCACCGTTGCTCGTCGATGGTCGCGGGCGCAAGGTCTGTATAGCGTCGTACACAAGTGTACGATATAATGGCTCCATGAAAGGTTCCGAATTCCTCCGCGCCGTAAAAGCGTATGCGAGGAAGAGGGGCATAAACTGCCGGTGGGCGCCACAACGCGGGTCGGGCAGCCACGGAACACGTTATCTTGGCAGCAGCCTCACCGTGGTCAAAGATTTAAAGAAAGAACTCGGGCCGGGTTTAGTAGTGGCCATGTGCAAGCAAATCGGAATTCGCAAGGAGGACCTCTAATGTTTAGCGCAAGCTATCCGGCTACTTTTCAGCCCGAGACCAACGGTAAGGGCCTTTTCGTTCGATTTCCCGACCTGCCCGAAGCGCTCACCGGCGGGGACGATCTAAACGACGCCCTGGAGCAAGCCGCCGACTGTCTCGCGGAAGCCATTGCGGGCCGTATCGCTCGTGGCGACGGCATTCCTTCACCGTCTAAGCCCAAGCGCGGGCAACGGCTGGTGAGTGTACCCCTTTACCTCGCCCCGAAACTCGCTCTCTACCTGACCATGCGCGAGCAAGGGCTCAAGAATACGGAGCTCGCACGACGGCTTGGAGTGAGCGAAACTGTGGTGAGAAGAATGCTCAATCCGAAGCACGACACAAGACCCGAAAACATTCAGGCAGCACTCACATGCCTTGGCAAGCGGATTGTCATCACCTTTGTGGATGCGGCCTAACCATGCCCCTCTCTGGCCGCGCCGCGGTGCCCAAGCTTCCAGCCCCTGAGTGCCAAATAACGCGCAAAACGTTACGCCAAATTGTTCGCAAACTCACATCCCCAAACTAGGAATACGAAGAATAGGCACGCCCGACGGTCTGGCTTGCTGCCCGGCAGGGGAAAACGACTCTATTGGGCCGGCGTCCCCGGGGCCGCTTAGAGATGGAGCACCGGCTGCGTCCAAATCCGAAAGTATACCTATATTATCTAGGTCTGTCACAGCCCAAGTAAAAATATTTTTCTCTTGTTTGCTATCACTTACAGTCACACTAGGCAAACTGGCCTTCTCTCATAGCGTAGGATTGTTTTCAGAAAAGCCCGTCTTTGCCGAACCCTCGGTGAAGCGGGCTTTTCCATTTCTACACCCTGGAGAATTCACCCATGTCTAACGAATTTTACGCTGCCAACCGCGACGCCATCATCAACAAAATTGTCGCCGACAAAGAAGCCGAAATGGCCGCCGAAGCCGCCAAACGACAGGCCGCAGCCCAAGCGATGGCCAACCGGCGCAACGCCATGAACTCAACCGGACCCCGCACCCCCGAAGGCAAAGCGACGTCCAGCCAAAACCGTCTCGCGCACGGTCTCTGTTCTTCCACGTTGCTCATCCGTGGCGAATCACAAGCCGAGTTCGACTCGCTCCTCGCCGAGATACGCGACGCCTACCGCCCCGCCACGCCCGAAGAGCAAATGCTCACCGACCAACTCGCCGAAGCCCAATGGCGGCTCAACCGCGCCCGCCGGGTCGAGGCGAAAACGCTCAACCTGCTCGCCGAAGATACGTTCAACTACCTCAACGAAGAGAATGACGGCAACGAACCCGTCACCTCTGACCCCGACCAACTCATCGCCGTATCGTTTGCAAGCATCCCCAACGACGCGATCTATCGCAACATGCAGCGTTACGTGACCGCCATCGAAAGAAGCCACCAACGCTGTCTCAAAAACCTGCACCACGCCCAGGAAAAGCGTCGGACTCTGCCGCCCCCGCCGGTTCAACCAGAACCGGAAGCCTTCAAAGTAGCCACTGCCAACTCCTCACTCTCCGAAGTTGGCTTCGAACCGCAATACGTCCCGGCGGCACCCCTCAGCACCCCGGCCTATAACGACCGCTGCTGAACTGGCTTCGTTTCGTAGAACCCCGCCGCCTTCGAACCGTAACTCGCTCGTTGAAAAATAACCGCCGTACCGGTGCACCCGAACTCCGACCGCGGATTCGTAATCTTTCGTTACAATACCAGTACTGTGTCGAAACTGCTTCTTTTCTCCTGTCTCGTTTTTTCCCTGTTCGCCCAGGACCCCCGCGGAACCATCCTCGGCCGCGTCACCGATGCCTCAGGTAGCCCCATCCCCAAAGTCGCCGTCAAAGTAATTAACGAAGCGACCGGCCTCACCACCACCTCCTCCTCCGCCGATGGCGGCGATTACCGCGCCCCCTACCTCAACCCCGGCTCCTACCGCGTCGAAGCCGAAGCCCAGGGCTTCTCCAAACTCCTCCGCCCCGGCGTCCAAGTCCGCACCACCGAAGTCGTCTCCCTCGACCTCGAACTCAAGGTCGGCCAAGTCAGCGATTCCGTCGAAGTCCGCGCCGAAACCCCCCTCCTCAACGCCTCCGACGTCTCCCTCGGCCAAGTCATCGACCAGCGCCGCATCGAAGAACTCCCCCTCTTCGCCGGCAACGCCATGGACCTCGTCCACCTCGCCCCCGGCACCGTCAACGGCACCAACCTCCGCCTCCGCAAAGCCCCCTTCAACTCAGCCCCCAGCTCCTTCGGCACCAACGGTACCGGCAATAACAACAACGACTTCACCATCGACGGCGTCGTCAACGTCTACTCCGACGGCACCGCCCCCCGCGTCGCTTTCTCCCCGCCCCAAACCTCCATCGCCGAATTCAAAGTCCAAACCGCCGCCTTCGACGCTTCCGCCGGCTTCTCCCTCGGCTCCAACGTCAACGTCACCACCAAATCCGGCACCAACCAACTCCACGGCGAATTCCACGAATGGCTCCGCCACTCCAAACTCGACGCCCCCACCATCTTCCAGAATCGCGCCGGCCAAAAGCTCGCCCTCTACCAGGACAACCGCTTCGGCGCCTCCGTCGGCGGCCCCATCTCCATCCCTAAGCTCTACAACGGCAAAAACCGGACTTTCTTCTTCTACGCCTTCGAAGTCAACCTCTTCGGCGACCCTAACGGTGCCGCCGTCGTCACCGTCCCCACCGCCGAAATGCGTCGTGGCGACCTCTCCCCGCTGCTCCGCTTAAACGCCAATAACCAGGTCTACGATCCCCGCTCCACCGCCGCCGTCGCCGGTGGCCGCTTCCAGCGCCAGCCCATCCCCGGCAACATCATCCCCGCCTCTCTTCTCGACCCCGTCGCCCAGAAGATGCTCACCGCATTTCCCGCCCCCAACCAGCCCGGAACCTCCGATTTCCGCCAGAACTTCTTCATCTCGAACAAAGCCCTCGAAACCTACTGGACCAACATCGGCCGCGTCGACCACACCTTCTCTGAAAACCATCGCATCTTCTTCCGCCTTCACCGGGACTACTGGCAGGAAGACAAATCCCGCTTCTTCGGCGCCCAAGCCCCCGCCGGCGTCATCCTAAATCGTATCAACCGCGGCGGTGCCTTCGACGACGTCTACGTCATCAACCCCTCCATTCTCTTGAACGTCCGCTACGGCCTCACCCAGCAGGAGTTCCCCGAAAAACGCGTCTCCCAAGGCTTCGATCTCGCCAGTCTCGGCTTCGCCCCCAGCCTCGTCAACTCCGTCGAAAAATCCGCCGCCACCTTCCCCCGCCTCAACGTCGCCCCTTGGTCCACCATGTCCAACTGGGAATCCGGCGACGGCACCACTGCCTCGTTGATCCACAACCTCAACGCCACCCTCACCTGGAACAAAAACAAACACAACGTCCGCTTCGGCTTCGACTGGCGTAACCTCCGCGAAAACCGTAACCGTTACCCGAACGGCACGTCGCCCGATCTCACCTTCAACTCCACCTTCACCCGCGGCCCCCTCGATACAGCCGCCCCCCAGCAAGTCGGTGGCGAAATCGCCTCCTTCCTCCTCGGTATTCCCGCCGGTAACATGGGCGTCAACGCCTCTTATGCCGAACAGAACTCCATCTACGGCTTCTACGTCCACGACGACTACAAAATCTCCCGCAAGCTCACCCTCAACCTCGGCCTCCGCTACGAAGTCGAATCCGCCACCACCGAACGCTACAACCGCGCCATCCGCAACTTCGTAGC
>CANNLB010000378.1 GCA_947505565.1 Acidobacteriota bacterium
GGCCGAGTCGGCGAGCCTGCCGATTGGGGCGCTGATCGTGATGAGCGACGGGGGCGATACGGCCGGGGGCGTGGACCGGCAGACGCTGGCGACGCTGCGGAGTCGGCGGTTTCCGGTGCATACGATCGGCTACGGGCGTGAGAGGGCCGAGAAGGATATTGCGCTGATGGACGTGCAGACGCCAGCGCGGGCGCTGGCGGATTCGCGGTTGGGCGTGACGGTCAGCTTTCAGCAGCGCGGTTTTGCGGGGCAGAAGGCGAAGATTGTGGTGAGCGAGAACGGCAAAACGTTGACGGCGAAAGATGTGACGCTGGCGGCCGACGGGGCGCCGCAGGTGGAAAATCTGCTCTTTAACGCGGGCAATGCCGGGCCGAAGACGGTGCAGGTGGCCGTGCAGGTTTTGAACGGCGAGACGAACACGGGCAATAACGCTTTGACGCGGCTGGTGCAGGTGGATAGCCGGAAGCCGCGGATTCTGTACATCGAAGGCGAGCCGCGATGGGAGTTTAAGTTTATTCGCCGGGCGCTCGAAGAGGATCGGTCGATTAACCTGGTGACGCTGCTGCGGACGACGCAGAATAAGATTTATCGGCAGGGGATTAATACGCCGACGGAGCTTGAAGGCGGTTTTCCTTCGACGTTAGACGAGCTGTTTGCGTTTGAAGGTGTGATCATCGGCAACGTCGAAGCCAACTACTTTACGCCAACGCAGGTGGAGTTGCTGCAGCAGTTTGTCGACCGGCGGGGCGGGGGATTGTTGTTTTTGGGTGGCCGGACGACGTTGGCGGATGGGGGCTACGGGGCGAGTCCATTGGCGGAGTTGTTGCCGGTGAACCCGGGTGAACGCCGGACGACGTTTCAGCGCGATCGGGCGACGGTGGAGCTGACGACGGCGGGGCGGGAGAGCATCTACGCGCGACTGGATGAGGACCCGACGAAGAACGTGGAGCGGTGGAAGAAGTTGCCGTATTTGGCCGATTTTCAAGCGGCGGGCACGTTGAAGCCGGGCGCGGTGGTGTTGGCCGAGGCGATTACGGAGAAGAAGGGCCGATTGCCGCTGTGGATCATTCAGAACTACGGGCGGGGGCGGACGGCGGTGCTGGCGACGTCGGGGACTTGGCGGTGGCAGATGTCGCAGCCACTCGAAGACAAGTCGCACGAAGTGTTTTGGCAGCAGCTTTCGCGGTGGTTGGTGGGGGCCACCCCCGGGCGAGTCGTCGCGGCGATGACGCGGACGGTATTCAGCGATGAGCGGACGATTCCGCTGCGGGCCGAGGTGCGGAATAAGCAGTATTTGCCGTTGACTGATGCGAAGGTGGAAGCGCGGATCAGCGGACCGGGGGGCGTGGCGGTGACGGTGGAGTTGCAGCCGGATCCGGTGTCACCGGGCGTGTTTTTGGGCGAATGGGGGGCTGAGAAGCCGGGGTCGTATCTCGTCGAAATGTACGCAACGCGGGCGGGCGAAGAGGTTGGACGGGATACGGTGAGCTTCCGCCGGGAAGATGGAGTCAGCGAGGCGTTCCATTCCGAGCAGGATAGAGAGACATTGGAGCGGCTGAGCACGCAGACGGGCGGGCGGTATTGGACGCCGAACGGAGTGAAAAGGCTGCCGGAGGAGATTACGTACTCCGAGGCCGGCATCACGACGCGTGAAGTAAAAGACCTTTGGAACATTCCGATCGTCTTTTTAGTGTTGGCCTTACTGCGGGGCAGCGAATGGTTGCTGCGGCGGAAATGGGGTGCGGTTTGAAGATTTTACTGCTGGGTTCGTTTTGCGCGACGATGCTGCAGGCGACGACTTGGTACATTACGGTGGCGGGGCTGGGCGGAGAGCCGGAGTACGAAACCCGGTTTACGAGCTTGGCGATGGAGCTCGATAAGTCGGTGCGATCGACGCCAAATGTGAAGGTAACGACGCTGACCGGGTCGGTTGCGACGAAAGCTCGGATTGAGGCTGTGATCGATGAGGCGGTGAAGGGGGCCAAGGCCGATGATGTGCTGGTCGTTACGCTCATTGGGCATGGAACCTTCGACGGGCAAGATTATAAGTTCAATATTCCCGGACCGGATTTGACGGCCGGAGAGCTGGCGGGGAAGTTGGAGTTTGTGCCTTCGCGGCGGCAGGTGGTGATCAACACGACGTCGGCGAGCGGGGCTTCGATTGAGGCCTTGCGGCGAGACTATCGGACGGTAATTACGGCGACGAGGGCGGGGACGGAGAAGAACGCGACGGTTTTTGGGCGGTTTCTGGTCGAGGCGTTTCGAGACCCAAGCGCGGATTCGGATAAGAACGAGTTGGTGAGTGCTTTGGAGGCGTACGTTTACGCGGACCAGAAAACGACTGCTTTTTACGAAACGCAGAAGCGATTGGCGACCGAGCATCCGCTGCTCGAAGATACCGGGAAAGGCGGTGGGGTGCGTGCTCCGGGGCCGGACAATGGCGAGGGTTTGTTGGCGCGGCAGTTGCCGTTGCTACGGTTTGGTTCGCTCCAGCAGGCGGGCCGGAGCCCGGAAAAGCAGAAGCTGCTAGCCCAGCGCGAAGTGATTGAAGGGCAGATCGATAAGTTGAAATATGAGAAGGCCGCGACGCCGGCCGATGAGTATCGGAAGCAGTTGCGAGCGTTGTTGCTGCAACTGGCGCGGGTGCAAGAGGAGATCGACAAGTGAAGCTCCTCGTGCTCGGGATGTTCGTTGTCACGGCTTGGGCGCAGGATTGCCGGAGCTTGCATCGGCATGGGAAATTGACCGAGGCGAAGGCGTGTTTTGCGAAGCTGACGCAGAGCGGGAACGCGCTGGAGATGGCTGAAGGGTATTGGTACCAGAACAACTCAGATCAGGCCAATAACTTCTTTCGGGCGGCGGTAAAGGCACAGCCGAAGAATCCGGAACCACGGGTGCGGTGGGGCCGGTTTTATTTGGAGCGGAACAAACGGGAAGACGCCGCAGCGCTGTTTGAAGAGGCGCAGGAGGTGCGGAAGGATTATGCGCCGGCTTTGATCGGGATGGCGCTGGTAATGGCCGGTGGCTTCGATCCGAAATCCGTGGAGTTTGCTGAGAGAGCGCTGAAACAGGATCCGAAGGCCTACGAAGCGCACGAGGTGTTGGCGCGGTTTGCGATGGAAGACGGCAATCCGACCGAGGCCGCAGTGCAGGCCGATAAGGCGTTGGCGATTTCGCCGGAGGCGTTGGATGCGCTGATCATCCGGGCGACGATTGATTGGATGGAAGGTAAGCCGGGGACGGAGTGGACGGATCGGCTGAACAAGGTGAACTCGGCCTATGCCGAGGGCTACACGGTTTCGGCGCGGATTTTTGTGATCAATCGGCGTTACGAGGAAGCCATCAAGCTGTATCGGAAGGCGCTCGAGATGAACCCGCAGTACTTGCCGGCGCGAAGCGAACTTGGGGTGAACCTGATGCGGCTGGGCGAAGAGGACGAGGCGAAGCCGATGCTGGAAGCGGCGTACGAAGCGGGCTTTCGCGATGCGGCGACCGTGAACACGCTGAAGCTGATGGACACGTATAAGAACTTCGTCACGCTGAAGACGGGGAAGATTATTCTGCGGCTGGAGAAGAAAGAGGCCGATTTGCTGCGGCCGTATTTCCAGGTGGAGCTTGAGCGGGCGGTGAACGTTTTCGAGAAGAAGTATGAGTTGGTGCTCGATCACCCGGTGCAGTTGGAAGTGTATCCGAACCACGAAGACTTCGCGGTGCGGACAATGGGGCTGCCGGGGCTGGGCGCGTTGGGGGTGACGTTTGGGAACGTGGTGGCGATGGATTCGCCGTCGGGCCGGAAGCCGGGGTCGTTCCATTGGGCGAGCACGTTGTGGCACGAATTGAGCCATGTGTATGCGCTATCGGCGACCAAGCATCGGGTGCCTCGGTGGTTTACCGAGGGGCTGGCGGTGCATGAGGAGACGGCGGTGGACCCGGAATGGGGCGACCGGTTGGACCCCGGCGCGATTCGGGCGTTGAAAGATAAGAAGCTGTTGCCGATTGCGACGCTCGATAAGGGTTTTACGCGGCCGAGTTATCCAAACCAAGTCATCGTTAGTTACTTCCAGGCCGGTAAGATCTGCGATTACATCAACGAGAAATGGGGTTGGCAGACGCTGCTGGCCATGCTTCGGGATTTCGGCACCGGGGCGAGTACGCCGGTCGTCGTCGAGCGGCATTTGAAGATGAAGCCCGAGGCGTTCGACGTTGATTTTATGGCTTGGCTGGAAAAAGCGACCGAGTCGCAAGTGAAAGGTTTTGACGAATGGTCGAAGCGGTTGCGGGCGATGAGCGCCGAAGTGAAGGCCAAAAACTTCGATAAGATCATTGCCGAAGCGGAAGCCCTGAAGAAGATTTACCCGGACTATGTGGAGCCCGGATGCCCGTACGAGTTGCTCGCCGATGCTTTTGTTGAAAAGAAGAATACCTTTGGTGCGATGGCGAGTTTG
>CANNLB010000379.1 GCA_947505565.1 Acidobacteriota bacterium
GGGGGGCGTGGATATTGTGGTGAACTGCGCGGGGGTGGCGACGGCGCAGCGGACGGTGGGTCGGGAGGGGCCGATGGCGCTAGATGATTTTGAGCGGGTGATGCGGGTCAACGTGCTGGGGACTTTTAATGTGATCCGTTGGGCGGCGGCGGCGATGATGGAGAACGCCGCGGAGGAGAACGGGGAGCGGGGCGTGATCGTGAATACCGCTTCGATTGCGGCGTTTGATGGTCAGATTGGGCAGGCGGCGTATGCGGCGTCGAAGGCGGCGGTGGTGGGGATGACGCTGCCGCTGGCGCGGGAGTTTGCGCGAGTGGGGATTCGGGTGGTGGCGATTGCGCCGGGGTTGATGGATACGGCGATGTTGGATGGGTTGCCGGCGAGCGTGAAGGGGGAGTTAGGGAAGACGGTGCCGTTTCCGAGTCGGTTGGGGGAGGCTGCGGAATTTGCGCGGTTGGTGCGGCATGTGGTGGAAAATGCCTACTTAAATGGGGAAACTATCCGTTTGGACGGGGCAATTCGTCTTGGTCCGAAATAATCGTTGCGATTGTGTTATTCTATTCTCTGACATCAAACGATTAAGGAAAGACTTAAGGAGTATCCACTTTACGGCATGGCACTGGCGTCTGAATCGAAACAAGAAGTAATCGCGAAGTACAAGATCCACAAGACCGATTGCGGTTCGCCAGAGGTCCAGGTTGCGATCCTGAGCCAGCGCATAACGCAGTTGCAGGACCATTTCAAGGCAAACAAGAAGGATCATAGCTCACGCCGTGGACTTCTGTTGATGGTAGCTCGGCGGCGTAGGCTGCTGGATTATCTGAAGGGCGACAGCCCGATGCGTTACAAGACGCTCATTACCAGCCTTGGCATCCGTCGTTAGGGGAAAAGCTTTCGGAATTCCGCTCTGGTGAGCGGATAAGACCGCGCGTACACTCGCTCCTCGCGTCTCCTTGATTTCGAGTCAATTCGGTTCAAGGAATAGCAATGCTTCATAAAGTTGAAATTGACCTTTTTGGCCTGCCGGTCTCGATTGAGACCGGCCACATGGCCAAACAGGCGAACGGATCGGTGATTGTGCGCTCGGGTGACTCCGTGGTGCTGGTCACGGCGTGTACGGCCCCCAAGCCGAAGCTGAACGCTGACTTTTTCCCGCTCACGGTGGATTACCGGGAGTTTACCTACGCGACCGGTCGTTTCCCCGGCGGATTCATTAAGCGTGAGGGACGTCCTTCAGAGAAGGAAGTCCTGACTAGCCGGATGATTGACCGCCCGATTCGCCCTCTGTTTCCAGAGGGCTATTCGCACGAGACGCAGGTCATCGCGATGTTGCTATCGGCTGATCCGTTACGCGACCCCGGTTCTTTGGCGATTGCCGGTGCTGGTGCGGCGCTGGCGATTAGCGACATCCCGTTTCATCATGTTCTGAGCGCGGTTCGCGTGGGCAAGGTGGGCGGAAAGTTGGTTCCGAACCCCTCTTACGAGCAAGCGGCGGAATCGCCGATCAGCATCATTGTGGCGGGCACGGACAATGGAATCGTGATGGTGGAAGCCGGAGCGAGCCACGTTTCGGAAGCTGACATGCTGGAAGCCATTGAGTTTGGCCACGAGTGCTGCCGGAAGATGAACGCCGGTATCCGCGAGTTGATGAAGTTGGCGGGCAAGGCGAAGAAGGCGTACACCACGCCGGCGATCAACCAGCCTTTGTTTGACGAGATTGACGGGTTTATTCGCGCCGAACTGAGCGATGCGCTGAACACGAAGAAGCACGGCAAGCTGGAAAGCTACTCTTTGATCGACGGGGCCAAGAAGAAAGTTGTCGAGAAGTACCCGGAAGATCAGCAGGCGGCGGCGAAAGAGCTGTTTGGCGTGTTGAAAGAGCGTGTTTTCCGGGATGAAATGTTGAAAGATCGGCGGCGGCCGGATGGCCGGGCGTTTGACGAAGTTCGGCATATTGAATGCGAAGTGGGGATTCTGCCCCGGACGCATGGATCGGCGTTGTTTACGCGTGGCGAAACCCAGGCGTTGGTCACGACCACGCTTGGCACGAAAGACGATGAACAACGGATCGAGCTGTTGGATCCGACCGTTGTTTCGAAGCGTTTTATGTTGCACTACAACTTCCCGCCGTTCTCGGTGGGTGAAGTGGGCTTCATGCGCGGCGCGGGTCGGCGCGAGATTGGACACGGTGCGTTGGCGGAACGTTCGATGACGGCCGTGGTGCCTTCTGAGAAAGTGTTCCCGTACACGATTCGCGTGGTTAGCGACATTTTGGAATCGAACGGATCGAGCTCGATGGCCTCGGTTTGCGGCGCTTCCTTGTCGATGATGGACGCTGGCGTTCCGGTTTCGATGGCGGTAGCGGGTATCGCGATGGGTTTGGTGAAAGAAGGCGATCAGTATGCCATTCTGACCGACATCGCGGGCGCGGAAGATCACTACGGCGATATGGACTTCAAAGTGTCCGGATCGGCTGACGGCATTACGGCGTTGCAGATGGACATCAAGGTTCCTAATGTGACGACCGAATTGATGAAAGAGGCTCTCGAGCAGGCGCGCGTAGCCCGCTTGCACATCCTCGGCATCATGGTGCAGTGCATCACCAAGCCGCGTGGCGAACTGTCGCTGCATGCTCCTCGCATCCACACCATGCAGATTCCGACCGATAAGATTCGGGAGCTGATTGGTCCGGGTGGCAAAATGATCCGTAGCATCACCGAAGAGACGGGCTGCAAGATCGACATCAACGACGACGGCACGGTGAACATTTATGCCACCGACGGCGTCGCGGCACAGAAGGCGATCCAGCGGGTCACCAACATTTGCGCGGTGGCCGAACCGGGCAAGATCTACCTTGGTACCGTGGTTCGGATTGTGGACTTCGGAGCGTTTGTTGAAATCTTTCCGGGCACCGACGGTTTGCTGCACATCAGCGAAATCGCCGAGAGCCGCGTGAAGGAAGTGCGTGACGAGTTGAACGAAGGCGATCAGATCATGGTTAAGGTTCTGGCGCTGGAAGGCAACAAGATCAAGCTGAGCCGGCGGGCGGTGTTGAAAGAGCAGCGCGAGAAGTTGAAGGGCGAAGCGCCGCAGTAGTTGGACCGATAAAAATTGCGAAGGGGCCGGCGGAACGAACGTTCTGTCGGCCCCTTCGCGTTAAACGGTCTGTCACCAAACGGTTAGTGACTGCATCTATGAAGATATGAGCGAGATTTGGTTGCCGCTGGCAGCAATTGCAGGCTACGTTGTGCTGATGCGCTTCGTACTGCCGAAGTTTGGGGTGCCCACTTGAATGAGTGGATCTTGCGACGTCGAGTCTCGACGTCCTAACGCATTACCGCCGAAAGTTCAGGACCCAGCGCGAGTCACTCCCGACAAATAAGCGCGCTGTTCGCCCGGCACGTTTGTCGGTTTCTTCGACGCCGAGGCCGATGATCATTGGGTACCAGCCGACGTTCGCGAGAATCTGTTGGGGCGGGGTCCAGGACTTTGGATCGCCTAAGTCGCTAGAGTAGCTGATGTAGATTCCTTCCGCAGGCCAGCGGGGCTCACAGCAGGAGCGGTTCATCAGCATGACGTACTTATTCAAGTACGTATTGAAGTGTAGCGACGGGCCCCAGAAGGCATCGGTGTCGGCGCGCATCCAGCTTACTGTAGCGGGGAACGCAGCTTCGGAAAAGCCGCCTAAACCAGGCTCATTCCATTCGCCGCCATAATGTTTCCAAACCTGACCGACCGGGCTCAGCCGATCGTCAAAGGCCAACCGAGCGACGGCAATCCCTTGGGCGCTCAACGAGCCGGCGTAGTTGGAATAGTAGATGTAGAAGTACTTTTTCTCTTCGTCGAGTAGGACGCTGAAATCGCCGTTGCCGCCGGCGAAGTAGCCGTTTTGCGCATTGCAATCGGATAATTCACCCGCCGTGAGAATGATCCCGTAATCCCGGAAGTTGATGCCATTGTCGTAAGAAACCATCATGCCAATCTCTGGAGCGGTGAGGTTGTTGCCTTCGCAGTAAGAGTAGACCTCGTGGTGGTACCAGGCGTAGAGCGTGCCGTCGGTATCCTGGTAAGTGGCTTCAATCCAGAGCGGGCGATTTTGGTAACTATCCAGTTGAACGGCGCGGACGCGGCGGAGGTTTTGCACCGTCGTGCCTTCGCTACGAATGGGCATGCCGTCGGAGTTGAAGACTATCATCTGCCCGTTACGCCAATGAACGGGGCTATTTGAATCCGAGACGCCCGGAAACCACTGCAACTCTTCTTCGCTGACCGCGACTTGTTGGCCATACAGGATAGCCGAATAAAGAGTTAACGAAGATAAATAGAGCTTCATGCTCACTGTGCAAGTTTAGCGCAGTTCTGGGTACACGTATAATTGTTCGGATGCAACTGACTCTCCTCGATTGGCTTATCGTCGCCGTTTACTTTGCCTTGAATATTGGAA
>CANNLB010000380.1 GCA_947505565.1 Acidobacteriota bacterium
TTTGAGTTGGAAATCGATGCGGGCGGTTTGGGTGACGTCGAGCTTGATTTCCGGGACTTCAGATTTGGCGAAGCCGGGCTTGGAGGCGGTGATTTTGTAGCGGCCGACGGGGAGGGTGGGGGCGGTATAGAAGCCCTCGGCGTTGGTGAGGACTTCGCGACGGAAGCCGGTATCGAGGTTGAAAATGTAGACCTGGGCGGCGGTGATGACCGCGTCGGTCGGATCCTTTACCACACCTTGGATGGTGCCGCTCTGCGCGAACATTACGCTACTGAGCAAAAAGAGAATACAAGCTAACCTGAAAAGCATCGTTACACTATTATATGCGGTCTTGGATTCAGCAAATACACATTTATCTCAGCTTGCTGAGCCTCACCAGCCTAGTCGTTTTTGGCTTGGTGGGGCTGCACGCGACGTTCGAGCCGAAGTTTGAAGATCGACCGAAAGCGGAGGCGCGGCGTTGGGAGACGGCGTTTGCGACCCCGAAGAATTTAGATGATGTGGAGTTGGCCGAGCGGATCAGGAAGGCGTTTGGGAGTGCACTGGCAAACCCGGTGGCGAAGCAGTTTTTGAAGCGGACGGCGGAGGGGCGGCTACAGGTGGATTTTTATGAAGTGAACGGGTTGACGCGGGTGGTGGTGTTCGATGACAAGCTGACGTTTGAGCAGACGCGGGTGCCGGTGCTGGAGTATCTCAACAGGATTCATGCGACGACGACGCGGGCACCGGTGACGGATTGGCGGGTGCGGGCTTGGGTCTGGTACAACGAGCTGGCGATTTGGAGTTTGCTGGGGATGACGATGACGGGGATTCTGCTGTGGTTGACGATGCGGTTGTCGCATCGGGGGGCGTTGGTGGCGGCAGTTTTGGGGACGGCGGCGTTTGCGCTGATTTATTGGAGGCTGCAATGAAGCGGAAGCTGTATCCGATGTTGCGGGATGTGCATTTGACGGTGGGCATTTTCTCGATGTTGTTCGTGCTGATGTACGCGTGGAGCTCGCTGCAGATTGCGCATCCGACGTGGATGAATACGAAGCCGGTGACGACGGAGTGGACGACGCAGATCGGGGCGGGGTTGGCGCCGCGGGATGCGGCAATGGCGCTGCGGACGGGCGGGGGATTGGAAGGGGATTTGGTGCAGATCCGGCAGAAGGATGGGCGGACGCAGTTTCGGATGGTGAAGCCGGGGCAGATGAATGAGATCGACTACGACGGGGCGACGGGGACGGTGAAGGGGAAGTTGAACCGGTGGGGCTTCTTTGGGATGATGAACCGGATGCATACGGCGTCGGGGCTGTGGCACGAACTTTGGTGGACCAACATTTACGGCGTGGTGGTGGGCGTGGTGTCGGCGGGGTTGTTCGTGTTGGGGGCGACGGGACTGTATTTATGGTTCGTGCGGAAGAAGGAGCGGAAGTTGGGGATTGTGCTCTTGGTGCTGGGATTGGCTTGGGGGTTGGGCACGATGGTGGCGATGCGTATAGCCTAGGGCGGATGGTGCGTCCTGAACGACGCGTTGTGCTGGCGGGTGAAGGTCCGGTCCGGGTAATCCCCGTAGCGCCCCCGGAAGCGCGCTTGGAGGAGAGTGGCCCCGTAGCTGTTTGCCGCTGGTTTAACGAAACTCATTGGCGGTGCTGTGATCGTGGAAGCCGGAGAGGGAGCGTAGGCGTCGGACGACTTGTATGGCGTTGCGTTGCACTTTAGGGCTGGGATCCTGGACCATGGCGACGGCGAGATCCATGCCTTCGATCCATCCGACGGTACCGATGACCCAGGCAGCGGAGGCGCGGACACCGGCGGATTCGTCGCGGCAGAGTCGGCGGAGGACGTCGACGGCGCGGGGGTCGCCGAGATGGAAGAGCCCGACGACGGCGTTGCCGGCGACTCGGCCGTTGGGGCTGCCGCAGGCGGCCCAGAAGAACTCTTTGAGTTCGGGGGTGGATTTGGCACCCCAGAGCGCTTCGACGACGTTCGCCGTGAAGCGGGAGTCGCTATGGCCGAGGAACTGCGTGGCCCATTGGGCGTCGCCGGTGGCGCAGGCGAAGAGTTTGAGCGCCTTTGACCGAACGCGAGGGTTGTCGGATTTGATGTATGGATCGAGCACTTCGGCGATCCGTTCGGCAGGGGTGACGGCCCCGATGAGCTCGAGCAAGCGGTCGACGGTACCCGGCGAGGACTCAAGCTTGAGTCGGGCGACAAGCGTATCCACTACGCGGGGCTGGCTGCGGGCCTGGAGCAAAGTCTGGGCGAGAGCGGCGCCCAGCGTCATTTCGGCCGGGTCGCACACCTTGTTCAACCACGAAGCGTTCGGGAAATCCATTTTTCGGTCCTCACTCTACTTTGCCAATATCGACCACACGAGGGTTTTCTTGAGCGGTAAACTAGAGATTAGGCGAACTTTGGCGTTCTACCTTCCTTACCTATGATTAACGCTCTGCTAGCGAAGATTTTCGGCACGAAATCCGAACGTGAGCTCAAACAGCTCAAGCCGGTGATTCAAGCCATAAACGAACTCGCCCATTCCTTTGAAACGTTTTCTGACGCCGAGCTTTCGGGCAAAACCGAGGAATTCAAGCGCAAGCTTGCATTAGGAACCGCGCTTGACGACATTTTGGTGGAAGCCTTTGCCACTGTGCGCGAGGCTGGTCGGCGTGTGCTGAACATGCGTCATTATGACGTCCAACTGATTGGTGGGATGATCCTGCATCAGGGCAAGATCGCCGAAATGCGGACGGGCGAGGGCAAGACGCTGGTTGCTACGTTGGCTTGCTACTTGAATGCGCTGGAGGGCAAGGGCGTTCATGTTGTGACAGTGAACGACTATTTGGCGCGGCGCGACTCGGAGTGGATGGGTCGCTTGTACAAATTTCTTGGCCTGACGGTGGGCTGCATCGTGCATGATTTGGACGATGGGGAGCGCAAAGCGGCGTACGCTTGCGACATCACCTACGGCACGAATAACGAATTTGGATTTGACTACCTGCGCGACAACATGAAGTTTCGCATTGCGGACTGCGTGCAACGGCCGCATTATTACGCGATTGTGGATGAGGTTGACTCGATTCTGATCGACGAAGCGCGAACGCCGTTGATTATTTCCGGTCCGTCGGAGGAGTCGACCGATAAGTATTACAAGATCAACCAGATCATCCCGAAGCTGATTCGGGGTGAGGTGATCGAGGGCCGGGAGCCGGGCGAGAAGTATTTTACGGGCGACTATACGGTAGACGAGAAGCACCGCGGGGTGGCGTTGACCGAAGAGGGCGTGTTGAAAGTGGAGCGGTTGCTGAATTGCGGCAACCTTTATGACCCTTCCAACATTGAAATTAATCACCATGTGCAGCAGGGCTTGAAAGCGCATGTGTTGTTCCACCGGGATAAGGATTATTTGGTCCGGCCGGGCGAAGAGAACGAGATGGAAGTGGTGATCGTCGATGAGTTTACCGGACGTATTATGCCGGGTCGGAGGTGGTCGGACGGGTTGCATCAGGCGATTGAGGCCAAAGAGGGCGTAAAGATTCAGCGGGAGACGCAGACGCTGGCGTCGATCACTTTTCAGAACTACTTCCGGATGTATAAGAAGCTTTCGGGCATGACGGGTACGGCGGATACGGAAGCGGCGGAGTTTGGCAAGACGTATAAGCTGGATGTTTCGCCGGCGCCGCCGAATCGGCCGATGCGGCGGATTGAGTTCAACGATATCGTCTATCGGACCGAGGAAGAAAAGTTCCGGAACGCGGCGAAAGAGATTAAAGAGTGTAACGCCAAGGGCCAGCCGGTGTTGGTGGGTACGATCTCGGTGACGAAATCCGAGCGGCTGTCGACGATTTTGACGCGGCTTGGGGTGAAGCATGAGGTTCTGAACGCGAAGAACCACGAACGGGAAGCGTTTATTATTGCTCAGGCGGGCCGGTACGCGGCGGTGACGGTTTCGACGAACATGGCGGGCCGTGGGACAGACATTTTGTTGGGCGGTAACCCGGACTTTCTCGCGCAGGAAGAGTGCTTAAAGAAGGGCTATCTGGAGTCGGTCCCGGAGGGCATGGGCGGGTTAGTGGCGGATCGGGATTACTATTACTTCCAGCGGGGTGATCGTAATTATCGGGTGCCGGCTCAGCAGTGGGCCGATATGTTCGCTAAACACAAAGCGGTGTGCGATGAGGAGCACGATAAGGTCGTCGCGGCGGGTGGGTTGATAGTGGTTGGAACAGAGCGGCACGAATCTCGCCGGATTGATAACCAGTTGCGCGGGCGCGCGGGTCGGCAGGGTGATCCGGGAGCTTCGAAATTTTTCCTGTCTTTACAGGACGACTTGCTGCGGATTTTCGGTGGGGAGCGGATGCAGAATTTGATGCTGCGTCTGGGCATGGAAGAAGACGTGCCGATTGAGTCGAAGTTGATTACGCGGCGGATCGCGGCGGCCCAAAAGGCCGTCGA
>CANNLB010000381.1 GCA_947505565.1 Acidobacteriota bacterium
ACACTCTTTCCTCAACGGCGAAAAAAAGGCTCTCCGCGACACAGAATATCTGCCCGATCTCATGCACGGTTTCGTCCTCGACTTCATCACCCGAAAACGCGCCCAGCCCTTCTACGTCTACTACTCCCTCTCCCACGTCCACACCGAAATCCTGCCCACCCCCGATAGCGCCCCTGCCAGCAAAGACCTCTACGACGACAATATCCGCTACATGGACAAAATCGTCGGCCAGCTCGTCGCCCACCTCGAACGCCTCCAGCTGCGCAACAAAACCCTCATCATCTTCGTCGGCGATAACGGCACCGCCGGAGGAGCCGCCGCCCGCTCTTCCATCGGCGGACGCCGCCTCTCCGGTGCTAAAGGTTCCATGCTCGAAGGTGGAGCCCTCGTGCCGCTCATCGCTAACTGGCCCGGCAAAACCCCCGCCGGCAAAGTCACCCCGCATCTCGTGGACTCCACCGACTTCCACCCCACCTTCGCCGAACTCGCCGGCGTCAAACTTCCCACGAGCAACGTCGTCGACGGACGCAGCTTCGCCCCGCAACTCCGTGGCACCTCCCACCAACCCACCCGCGAATGGATCTTCATTCAACTCGCCCGCCAATGGTATGTGCGAGACGCCAAGTGGAAGCTCGACCAAGCCGGCGCCCTCTACGACATGAGTAAGGCACCGTTTGAAGAGCCCCTCGTCGCCCCCGAATCCAAAGATCCCGCCGCCGTCGCCGCCCGCCAACGCCTCCAAGCCGCCCTTACCAACCTCAACCCCGCCGGCGGCATTCTCGACCAAGGCGACGGCACTGGCCGCCACGCCAAACGCGACGAGAACAAGAAGAAAAAGAAAAAACGGTAATCGCCCGGCTCCCACCGCATCGGAAGCCCCAAAAGATCCGGTCTCCCGCCTGTTCCATCACCACCGCCGCGCGTTCCCAAGAAGCCAGGTGATAGTCCTCCTGGAGAGTGCACTATCACCCCAAACTGCCACCGCCTACCGAATCGTCATCTTCCCGAGCCCCTCGCCCCCCGCCCCTAACTTAACCTCGCCTGCCGTAAACCCATTCAACTCCAAAATATAAGCCACAATGTCCGCATACGTATCGCCGGCTAACGAATCCGGAGCCGACGGCGGCATCGTCTTCCGCGCCTTGTCATAAAACGCCTCCACCGTCCGTCCCGTCCACTTACTCTTAAAATACTCCCCCGCCAGCGGCGTCCCAAACGTCCCGTTCGTCATCGAACTCCCGTGGCAAACCGCGCAATTCGAGTTGTACGCCGTCTTCCCCGCCGCGCTCTGCGCCGCCGTAAACTGCGGCGCTATCCCGCCCACCACCATCTTCGGCCCCTCTTCCTTCACTTCACTCACCACCCGCTTCTCCTCCGCCGCTACCCCCGTCCCCTCGCCCACGTAAGTGAACGCCAAAATCGCCCCCGGATTCTCCATCTTAGTCGTCGTCCCCCCTGCCATCGTCCCCGCCAATCCACCCGGATCCGTCGCTACAAAAATCGTCTTCCCGTCCGGGCTCGCCGCCGTATCCCGAAACCGGTTCTCCGATTGAAAAAACCGCGAGATAAACCCCGCCGCCGACTTCCCGTCCGCCTGCAACGGCACCACATACAACGACCCCCGCTTCAACGCCGTCACGAGCAACACCCGGTCCCAACCCTTCACCCCCGTCCCCTTCGCCTGGTAATGCTCCACGCTCGATACCGCCACCGTCGGCCAGCAAATAAAGTCGATCCCCTTGCACTTCGGGTCCGCAAAATTGAACCCCGTCGGCACCGTAAACAGCGTCGCTAGCGGATCCTGCATCTTCGGCTTAAACGCCGATTCCGCCTCCCGCGGCACCGACGGATGAATCGCCAAATCGCTGAATCGCAACTGCGCGCAAGGCGTCTTCGCCTCCGCCCACCGCGCATACTCAAACCCCCTCCCATCCCGGAAACCCGCCACATTCGGCCAACCATAGTTCCCGCCCTTCTTCAGGATGTTCACCTCGTCATCCGTCTTCGGCCCCTGCTCGGACTCATACAGCGTCCCGTCCGGACCAAAATCAATCCCCTGCGGATTCCGATGCCCATACGTAAACACGTGGCTCACGACGCCGTTCAGCTTCGGATTATCCTTCGGCACCGAACCGTCCAAATTCATCCGCAGCGACTTCCCCACATACGAAACAAAATCCTTTGCCGACAACTCCCTCTGCGTCGGCAACCGCTGCGCCTCCACAGCCAGGCAAACGTTCCCCAACTGATTATTCCCCTGGTCCCCCAGCGTCAAGTACAGCTTCTTATCCGGGCCAAACTTCAGCCGTCCCGCCACGTGGTCATTGCCCGCCGGCAACCCCGAAATCACCGTCACCGGCTCGCCCAGTGTCCCCTTCGCCGCGTCATATCGCAAACGCAAAATCTTCGCGTACAGAAACCGATACCGGCTCTTCGGGTCTTTCACGCTCGGGTCCGGCCCCTTCGCCTCGTCCACGTACGTATAGGCGACGTACACAAAATCATTCCCCGTGCCCTTCAAAAGCTCCGGATGCAAAGCCATCCCCAGCAGCCCGTCTTGCCCGCCCGGCGCCGAAACCTCGCTAATCGTAATCGCGACGCTCTTCTCCCCCGTCGTGGGGTCCACGCGAGTCACCCGTTTCCCGGTCCGCTCGGTCACCCAAAGCTTCCCGTCCGGTCCCCACGTCACCTCCCAGGGCCCCGCCAGCCCCGAAATCACGACGCGTTTCTCGAACTCTTTCGTCCCGCGAATCGCCGTCTCCGGCCCATTCTGCGCCCAAACAAGTCCAACGGATCCCAACGCCGCCAACGCTAAACCAGAAAATTTCAAAAGCATATGCTTCTTGATGATATGCGCTCCCCTTCCCGCTCGTAAAATAGGTTCATGCAATATCGTCCTCTCGGCTCCACCGGCCTTCAAGTCTCCAAGCTCGCCCTCGGCGGCGCTCAACTCGGCGGAGGCTATGGCGAAATCACCTACGACAACGTCGTTCGCATCGTCCGCGGTGCCCTCGATCAAGGCATCAACCTCATCGATACCTCCCCGTTCTACGGCGTAACCCGCTCAGAGACCGTTCTCGGCCAAGCCCTCGCCGGCGTCCCGCGGGAACAGTACATCATGGCCACCAAGTGCGGCCGCTACGGCGACGCGGATTTCGACTTCTCTGCCGAACGCCTAACCCGCGGCGTCGACGAAAGCCTGCGTCGTCTCGGTATCGACTACATTGACGTGTTTCAAATTCACGACATCGAATTCGGCTCGCTGGAGCAAATCGTCAACGAAGCCTTGCCTGCGGTGGAAAAGATCAAGCAGTCGGGCAAGGTCGGCTACATCGGCGTCACCGGCCTGCCGCTGAAGATCTTCGACTATGTTATCCCCCGCTTCACGATCGATACCATCATCAGCTACACCCACTTCTCCCTGATCGACACGACCCTCACCCGTCTCCTCCCCCTCGCCGCCGCCCACGGCATCGGCGTCATGAATGCCTCCCCTGTCGTCTTGGGAATGCTCAGCGAAAAAGGCCCCCAGCCCTGGCATCCCGCGCCGGCCGCACTGAAAGCCTTCGTCGCGCAGGTCGTCGCCAAGTGGACCGCCCAGGGAGTGAGTTTAGCCAAGCTGTCCCTGCAATATTCAATGGCAAATCCACAGATCGCCAGCACCGTCTCCGGCATGGCCACTCTGGCCGAACTCCACGATTCCATCGCCGCGGCCAACGAACCCCTCGACCCCGAACTGCTCGCGGCGGTCCTCGCCGACTTCGCCCCGGTCAAGGATTCCACCTGGCCCTCCGGCTACCCCGAAAACAACTAACCCTGCCCAAGGCTCTGGCTTTGCAAGCCAGGATCGGCGCGGCCGATACGGTGAAGGCGCCTGTTAACCCCGCAGAGATCGTCATTCGCCCCGATCAAATCACCCCGGCGAACCGACATGGCCGAACCGACTGCGGCCAACCTGCAGCAAATGAACAGGGGTAGCTCCACCCCGCGTCCCCACCACGGGCCACCTCGTTTGGTTTACTTTCAATCCCCAAGCCGGACAGGCGCAAGGTGCGCGCCGTCCGGCGCTTGTCCTCTCGCCGCGTCAATTTAACGCCAAAACCCCGTTGGCGCTTGCCTGTCCAATCACCTCGAAAGTCAAAGGCTATCCTTTCCACGTCAAAGTTCCGCCCGGCGGAATCATTACTGGCGTCGTCCTTGCCCACCAATTGAAAAAAACCTCGCTTGGACTGCTCGCCACGCCTCGTACGAATCGAAGGCTCCCCTCGACCGGTTCACCGCAGCCCGCGAACGCATAGGGCCCCTATTGGGTTTCCGCTGCTCCCCCGGCCGCGGCCAGCATCAAACGGACCTATTGACATCAAAAAGCCCTGATCGCAGGATACGAATCACGATCATGCGAACAACGCTACCGATCGACGATCATA
>CANNLB010000382.1 GCA_947505565.1 Acidobacteriota bacterium
GGGTTCCCATTCGCGGAGGCCGCCGGTCGCGTCTTCGGTGAGGGTGACGGAGAGGTCGCGCGGATCGCACATGAGGAGCAGGGCGGCGACGGCGCGGAGGGCGTTGCCGAGGCCGACGAGGCCGTTCTGTTTTTCGGTGGGGGTGAATTCAGGGAAACGGGCAAGGAAGACGGCAGGAAAATGGAGCCAGAAAGAGGTGGTGTGCATCTCGTGTTCGGGCATGGAGAGGTTGCCGGCACCGATGTTTTCGAGGGTGTAGAACTTTACCTTCTTGAAGCCGACGATTTGGCGGTTGACGCGGACTTCGCCCCAGCGGGCGTGGTGGAGGGTATCGAATTCGGTGAGAATCTTAACTTGGGTGTAGTCGATGGCGTCGGTGAAGTAGTCACATTCGACGGCGCGGACGTAGGCTTTGCGGCCAACGTAGTCGAACTTTTCGACCTGGAACTGGCGGGCGTCGTGGAGATAGATGGCTTTTTCGTGGAGGGTGGTGAGGGCGGAGGGGAAGTCGACTTCGGCGATGACCTGATTCTGGCGGGTGACATCGATGACGATGAAGTTGTCGCTGGTTACCGCGCGGAGGGAGACGGCATCGGCGGGGTAGGTATCGGATGTCCAGTGCCAGGTGTCGGCGGAGTGGTGGAGGAGGCCGAGTTCCTCGAGGAAGCGGCAGAGTTCGGTGGTTTCGAGGGTCCCGAACTTTTCGTCGTCGCGGATGGGGAGTTCGAAGGCGGCGCACTTCATGTGGCTGAGGAGGATTTCGAGGTTGTTGGGGTTGATGTGGGCCGATTCCGGGGGGCGGCCGAAGAAATACTCGGGGTGTTCGATGATGTACTGATCGAGAGGAGCGCTGGAGGCGACGAGGACGGCGATCGAAAGGCGGCCACGGCGACCGGCGCGACCGGCACGTTGCCAGGTGGAGGCGATGGTGCCGGGGTAGCCGGCCATGACAATGGCGTCGAGGGAGCCGATATCGACGCCGAGTTCGAGGGCGTTGGTGGCGACGACACCCTTGACTTCGCCGCTGCGGATTTGGCGTTCGATTTCACGGCGTTCGCGGGGGAGGTAGCCGCCCCGGTAGCCACTGATTTTGCCGCGGAGGGCGGGAAGTTTTTCGGCGGCGTCCTTTAGATAGGTGGTGAGGACTTCGGTGGCGAGGCGGTTGTTCGTGAAAACGAGGGTTTGTTGCCCGCGGTCGAGGAATTCGAGGGCGATGCGCCGCGTTTCGTGGAGGTAGCTGCGGCGGATGCCGAGTTCACGGTTGACGACGGGGGGATTGTAGAAGACGAAGTATTTTTCGGATTGGGGGGCACCGTTTTGATCGACAAGGGAAAAGGGCTGTTCGCAGAGGGCTTCAGCGAGTTCGCGGGGGTTGGCGATGGTGGCCGAGCAGCAGACGAACTGGGGGGTGGAGCCGTAGAATTCGCAGATGCGGCGGAGGCGGCGGAGGATGTTGCCGAGGTGGGAACCGTAGACGCCGCGGTAGTAGTGGAGTTCGTCGATGACGAAGTAGCGGAGGTTTTCAAAGGCCTTGGCCCATTTGGTGTGATGGGGGAGGATGCCGCTGTGGAGCATATCGGGGTTGGTGAAGACGACGTTGGCGCGTTCGCGAATGGCGCGACGGGCGTCGGAGGGGGTGTCGCCGTCGTACGTGAAGGCCTTGATAGGGAGGCCCATGGCGTCGACCATTTTCTGGAATTCCTGGAGCTGGTCTTCGGCGAGGGCTTTGGTCGGGAAGAGGTACATGGCTCGGGCGCCGGGTTCGAGGACGAGGCGGTTGAGCACAGGGAGGTTGTAGCAAAGGGTTTTGCCGGAGGCGGTGGGAGTGACGACGACGACGTTGCGTCCGTCTTCGACGTGGGCGAAGGCTTCGGCTTGATGCCCATAGAGTTCGCGGATTCCGCGTTTGACGAGGGCGTGGGAGAGTTCAGGGGCAACGGATTCCGGGATAGGAGCTACGACCGGATCTTTGGCGAGTTGGTGCTGAATCGAACGGATTGGGGAGTTTTCAGCCTCCATCCACTCCTGAAAACGAACCACCGCCCCGTCAAGGCCCGTGGGGCGGCTGAGGGAGGCGTTGGGATCCGGGAAGCCTAAGGTTAGATTCATGGGCGTGGTTTCGCTTAAGTTTCGCCGAAACCGCGCCCTAATACAAGTGTGCTATTTGGTCCGAACGAATTCGTAGCGTTCGAGCGTGGCTGCGATGGAGAACGGCCTACGGCCTGCGGCTTGGTCGGAGGCGCGAACGCCTTGGCTGCGGATTACTTTCCCCATGCAGCGGAGTCGGACGGATGCGCCCGAGGCGGCTCTGGGAAGCGTGACTATGTATTCAACGGAATCGCCGACGGGCATCTCTGCTTCCGATGTGAAGAGCACGCCGCCGGAGCTCATGTTCCGCGTCTCGCCCGCTCGCGAGACGGACTCACTCCCGGCGCGGACCAGTTCGACGGGCATCTGGATTTCGAATCTTTGAGTTTTACGTTGTTCGCTCACGGCCCTTTTAGAGTACGGCTAATGGCATAGAACGGTCAATAGACCGATGCCTACACGTTACTTACTCCTACCCAGTACTCGCATAGGTTTTCCCCTAGTGGCCGATAGGATCTGCGGTTGGAGGCTCGGTTGGTACACTGGATAGAGGCTTCTTTTTGCGCGCAATCCTTCGCATCGCTTCCGGAATTGGGCTGGTCATCCTCGGTGTCATCGGGATCATTCTGCCTGTGATGCCGGGGTGGATCTTCCTGATTCCGGGACTCGTTATTTTGGCGGACTACTTCCCTCCGATCAAGCGGTTAGTGGATTGGGCCAAGGCGAAGATGGAGAATGTGAGGGGCATATGATTGACCGGATCACAGTTCACGGGGCTCGTCAGCATAATTTGCAGAACGTGAGCGTGGAGATTCCCCGGAATACTCTTACGGTAATTACGGGACTTTCTGGCAGCGGAAAGAGTTCCTTGGCTTTCGATACGATCTACGCCGAGGGTCAGCGCCGTTATGTAGAGACGCTGTCGCCATATGCGCGGCAGTTTTTGGACCAGCTGGAGCGGCCGGAGGTGGACTCGATTGATGGGTTATCGCCGGCGATTTCGATTGAGCAGAAGACCACGAATCGGAGTCCGAGGTCGACGGTGGGGACGGTCACGGAGATTTACGATTATCTTCGTTTGCTCTACAGCTCGATAGGGGTGCCGCATTGTCCGCACTGTGGGGTGCCGATTTCGGCGCAATCGACGACACAGATTCTTGAGCAAATCATGCAGTTCAAGACCGAAGAGCGGGTGATGATTTTGGCTCCTGTGGTGCGGGGCCGGAAGGGCGAGTATAAGAAAGATCTGGAGAAGTATTTACGGCAGGGGTTTGTGCGGGCGCGGGTGGACGGGGAGTTGCGTTCGCTGGACGAAGAAATCCCGCTGGACAAACGAAAGAACCACTCGATTGAGGTGGTGGTGGATCGGTTGCTGGTGAAGCCGGGGATTGAGAAGCGGCTGGAGGCTTCGATTGAGACTGCGATGAAGTTGGCCGATGGGTTGGTGATCGTCGCGATTGTCAACGGCGAAGAGCGGATGTATTCGAAGAAGTTGGCGTGCCCAGAGTGTGGGCTGAGCGTGCCGCTGCCGGAGCCGCGTAGTTTTTCGTTTAATAGTCCGTTCGGGGCTTGTTCGGCGTGTAATGGGTTGGGTTCGAAGTGGAGTTTTGATCCGGATAAGGTGATGTTGGATCCGGGCCGACCGCTGCTCGAAGGCGGGTTGGGGGCGGCATCGGGGACGTCTGTGATGAACCACCGGCTGGAGGAGGTGGCGAAGCGGTTGAAGATCAACTTAGCGAAGCCGTTTGATCAGTTACCGGCGGCGACGCAGAAGTTATTGATGTATGGCGGGGACAAGTTTCCGGGTATTTTGAAGATTCTCGACGGGATCTACGCGAGTGCGGGGCAAGGATACGTTGAGTTACTTATGCAGTATATGTCGCCGACGTTATGCGCAGAGTGCAAGGGATTGCGGCTGAAGCCGGCCTCGCTGGCGGTCCGGGTGAAGAACATCTCGATTGCCGACCTGAGCGCGATGCCGGTGGGGCGTGCGTTGGAGACGGCGCGGGCCTGGCGTTTCGGCGAGCGGGAGACGCTGATCGCGGGGAGGCTGCGGGAAGAGATTCAAAATCGGTTGGAATTTTTGCTGGCGGTGGGGCTCGACTATTTGAGCTTACATCGTTCGGCGGCCACGCTTTCGGGAGGGGAGGCGCAGCGGATTCGGTTGGCGACGCAAATCGGGTCGAAGCTGCGGGGGGTTCTGTACGTGTTGGATGAGCCTTCGATTGGGCTACACCCCCGAGACAACGACCGTTTGCTGGATACTTTGTTCAAGCTAAGGGACTTAGGTAATACGGTTTTGGTGGTGGAGCACGACGAAGACACGATTCGGCGG
>CANNLB010000383.1 GCA_947505565.1 Acidobacteriota bacterium
CGCGATCCTCGCCACCAACCCCGGCCCGCTCTCGGCCTACATGGGCTATCACAAGGTCCCCGCCCCCGGCCTCCCACTGATCGCCGTCCCCTCGACGGCCGGCACCGGCAGCGAAGCCACCCGCGTCACCATCATTACCGACCGGGCTCGCAACGTGAAGATGATGATCCTCGACGGCTACCTGCTGCCCACGGTCGCCCTCGTCGACTACGAGCTATCTCTCTCGACCCCCGCCGCCCTCACCGCCGCCGTCGGCATCGATTCGCTCACCCACGCTCTCGAAGCCTACGTCTCCCGCAAGGCCAGCCCCTTCTCCGATGCGATCGCCCTCGAAGCCGGCCGCCTCATCGTGCCCCATCTCCGCCGGGCCTACACGAACCCGCAAGACCTCCCCGCCAAGGAAGCCATGATGACCGGCGCCACCCTCGGCGGCACGGCCTTTTCGAACGCGAGCGTCGCTCTCGTCCATGGTATGTCTCGCCCCCTCGGGGCGTTCTTCCACATCCCTCATGGGCTCTCGAACGCGATGCTTCTGCCCGCCATCACCCGCTTCAGCCTTTCCGGCAACCCGGAGCGCTATGCCGCCTTCGCCGCCCATACCGGCCTCGGCGCGGACGTCCTGGCCGCCCTCGTAGCTTTCAACCAAGACCTGCACGTTCCCACGCTCCGCGGGTATGGCGTCCCCGAAGCGGCCTACCGCGCCGCTATGCCCCAGATGGCCGAAGACGCTCTCGCCTCCGGCTCCCCCGCCAACAACCCGCGGGTCCCTTCGAAGGACGAAATCCTAACGCTCTACGCCGAGGTCTACAGCTAACCCATGTTCTCACTCGGCAACAAAATCGCCCTAGTGACCGGCGGAGCCTCCGGCATCGGCGCGGCCATCGCCCAAGCCTTCCGCGACCAGGGAGCCATCGTCACCATCGCCGATCTCCATCCCTCGGCCGACCTCCCGCTCGACGTGGCCTCGCCGGACTCGGTCACCGACCTGTTCGCCCGCTTCCCCCGCCTCGACGTCCTCGTCAACAGCTTCGGCATCATGCACGTCGGCCGCATCCACGAAACCAGCATCGACGACTACGACCGCGTCCAGACCGTCAACGCCCGCGGCGTCTTCCTCTGCGCCAAGGCCGCCATTGAAATCATGCGGCGCCAAGGCCACGGCAACATCATCAACCTCGCCTCGGTCGCCGGGCTCATCGCGGTCGAACGCCGCTTCGCCTACTGCGTCTCCAAAGGCGCCGTCGTCGAACTCTCTCGTGCCCTCGCCATCGACTACGCCCGGGAGAACATCCGCGTCAACGCAATCTGCCCCGGCACCGTCGACACCCCCATGATCCGCAACTACGTCGCCGCCCACTTCGGCGATCGCATCGACGAGACCATCGCCGAACTACACGCTCGCCAACCCGTCGGCCGTATGGGTACCGCCGACGAAATCGCTGCCCTCGCCGTATACCTAGCCAGCGACGAAAGCCGCTACGTCACCGGCGCGGCTATCCCCATCGACGGAGGCTGGACCGCCAAATGAGATTCCTGTTTTTCCTTCTCGCCGCGCCGCTAGCCGCGCAGACCGCTCACTCCATCGCACCGGGTCAGAACCCGCAGGCCATCGCCGACGCCGCCGCACCCGGAGACCGCCTCGTCTTCCTCCCCGGTGTCCACGAACATCCCCTGCGCCAACACCGGTCGCTGCTCTACGTCGCCAAGGCGCTCGATATCGAACTCCAGCCCGGTGCTACCCTCCGCCTCGCCGCTGGCCAGACGAAACTCGAAAAGGTCCCCGAGATCACCACCGATCACGGTGCTCCCAAAACGATCGACGACTTTGAACCCGGAGGCGACTACGATCTCGGCCTCGGAGCCACCATCTTCACCGTGAAGATCGACGGCACCAGCCCCGATACCTTCTCCTGGGGAGCCGGAGAACTCTTCGCTGTCGAACAGGAGCGGGTCCCCATCACCGGCGATTGGCAACTCCTCAAAAACGGGGTCAAAATCCGCTTCGCCAGTCGTTCGGGCCATAGCGTCGGCAGCCTCTGGTTTGCCTCCTACGATGGTCCCGTATCCTACGGTATCCGCATCGGGCACGGCACCCAGCCCCAATACATCGAAAACGTGCAGATCTTCGGCCGGGGCACGATTGACCTCAACAGCGCGAACAACGTCCAACCCAGCGCTCTCGTCAAGGACATCTCGGCGACCGTTCTGGTGCACGGCCGCGTCCGCAACGTCGACATCTCCGGCATCACGATGACGAACACGATGCGCTCCGTGATGCTCTACGGCGAACACACCGGCAAGTTTCTCCAGGGCGGAGCCACCGCGGGCGGCGAGTCCTTCGACGCTGAGAATATTTCGATCACTCGGACACGCACGATCAACCCCACCGGAGCGGCCTACCTCCTCGGCCACCCTTCTCATCGCGGCAAGCTGTCCAAAGTTCGGTGCAACTACAACTACATGGAGTCGGCCACAACGTCGCTCGAACCCAACTTCAACCTGGATCAATACGAGGTGATCGGCAACGTCATCAAGAGCGCTGGCCGGGCGATCCACTGCTGGCGGCGATCCACCAACGGCCTCATCAAAGACAACGTCCGCATCGACGATCCGACCGGCAAAGAAGTCGTCATGGTCAATGCCCCCGGTGCCTGGCAGCAACCGGAGAACATCATTCTTCGCGATAATCGAAACCACCTCAGCGAGTCCGTCGGATATTGGGCCAACGTCGTCGGCGGCAAGGACAATCTCGCTCCCGCCGCTTACTCCACCGCGATGGGCCTCCAGGCGCGCACCAAGCGAACCGGTGAGGTCGCCTCTGCTGCCGGTGCTTTCCAAGTCTCCGGCGATGCGCAGGCCAGCCAAGTCGTCGTCCGCGCCGCGACCGCCGATGCCTCTCCGGTCGAGTTCTCCCCGGCCATCCCGATCGCGCCGAAGGCCTCCGTCGCCTATCGAATCCTGGTCGTCGCTCGCAGCGAGGGCGGCCGGGAACAGGCGACGTTTGAAGCCATCAACGGAAAAGTCACCGTTCTCTCACGGACGAACCCCGCGATCAACTGCACCGCCGAGCTCGGATCAACCCTCCGGCTGAAGGCGTTCGGACTCCCCGGCACGCCGATGCGCTGGGTCGCTAAAGTCGATCTCGCGGAGGTGGAATTCTAGACCGCCGCCCGCAACTCTTTCGCCGCCGCGAGCAACTCCGCCGCCGCGGCCTCGACCCCCACGACCGGTTTTTCCGTCCGGTCGCCCAACCCGGCGTCCCGATAGTGCTTGAGCCGTTCCACGATCAAGTCCCGCGTCGCCGTGGCGTTCGCAATCCCGGCGAACTGCGCCGTATGGCCGCTTTTGGCGTCGGTTCCCTTGCCTTTCGCAGCGCCGCCTCCGGCGCTGCTGACGACCAGGTCGGCCAAGCCCAGCCAGCCCTGCAACGGGCCTGCCGTGATACGAAGATCCTGAATGTTCGCGAAAGTCATCGTGATCTCTTCGACGCTCCAGATTCCGCTCCGGATCCGGAGGCTCCGGTCGGTGACGATGTACCAACGCAACTCGTAGTTCAGCCGCTGCAACTGGTAGCTGATCGGTAGAAAAACCAAATAGGCCACAAAGGCGACTGTTTCCGCCGCGTCCCAGAGCAAGACAGCCAGAGGGGACATTTTCGCTTGCGCCGTCAAAATTACTGTCGCAAACATTCCGGCCAAGATTGCAGCACCCAACTGCGCTGCGGCCCACGTGAGCAAGCGCCAACGCCAATAGTTCCGGCCGGCCCGAAAGACGATCACGGAGTCGCTCGCCCCCTCGGGCGGAGTCGGCTCGGGCGGAACCCGCAACCACCGCAGCAGCACGTTAGCCATTTTTCTCTATCGCCTCCCGAACCAGTCGAAGCTCGGCGGCGACCTCCAGCAAAACGGAGGCCAGGTCGCCCTTCGGCTGCTGCGCGGCGTCCGCCGCTCCATGCATCCGCGAGTAAAGAAAATCACGCATCGCCTCGGCGTCGGGAATTCCCTCGAGAACCATCTCGGAATCGCTTGACCCGCTGGCGGTCTGAATCTCAATCCGGGCTAGCCCAAGCCACCGCTCCACCGCGTTCGAACGGAGATGGATATCCTGGATCCGCCCGTAATTAAGCACCACCTCATTGCGGAACAGAATGCCCCAACTCATGCGGATCCCCTGGTCGCTAAACTCATACCGTATCGTGTGGTAACGAAAATAGAGCAGAAGCATCGTAATCGGAAAGGCGATCGTCGTCAGCACCGCCTTGAGCACGTAATACCAAAGCAGATTCTCGACGGGCCGCGTAAAAGCAGGGATGGGGGTCACTGGATTCGATAACATAAGAGTAGGGCTAGCAATTAAAGAACTTATGTCAAAACGTGAATTTCAAACTGAAGTCAGCCAACTGCTTCAACTCATTATCCACTC
>CANNLB010000384.1 GCA_947505565.1 Acidobacteriota bacterium
TACTTGGCCAACATTGTATCGTCAAAGCAGCGGCTGATCTCGCTGGACGCTTTTCGCGGAGCGACGATCGCGGCGATGATGCTTGTGAATAATCAGGGTTCGCATACGGGGGGCTATGCGCCTTTCTATCATGCGGAGTGGCACGGACTGACGCCGACGGATCTGATTTTCCCGTTTTTCCTATGGATGGTGGGCGTGGCGATGACGTTTTCGTTTGCGCGCCGCGTGGAGGAGGGCGGCGATAAAATTGTGCTGATTCGGCATACCGTGCGGCGGAGCGCCCTGATCTTCGGCCTAGGGTTGTTGCTGGCGGGCTTTCCGAATTATGACATGGAGACGATTCGGATCCCGGGCGTGCTGCAGCGGATCGCGGTCTGTTATTTGATTGGGGCCCTGGTGTTCCTGTACACGACTTGGAAGGGACAGGCGGCGGTGATTGTGGGCGTTTGCGCGGCGTACTGGCTGCTAATGGCGCAATATCCGGTGCCGGGGTTTGGGCCCGGGGTGCTCGCGCCAATCGGGAACTTTTCGCAGTACATCGATTGGATGTTGCTGTCTGGGCACCTGTACAAGACGACGAGGGTTTGGGATCCGGAGGGGATTGTCAGCACTTTGCCGGCGATTGGGACAGTGTTGTTTGGGGCACTGGCGGGGCACTTGTTACGCAGCAAACGGGAGTTGGCAGACAAGTGCGCTTGGCTGTTGGCGACGGGTGTGTTGCTGGCGGTGGCGGGCTACGGGCTGGGGTTGGCGATGCCGATCAACAAGAAGATCTGGACGGTGTCGTTTGCGGTGGTGACGGCGGGGCTGGCGCAGTTGGGCTTAGGGGCGTTTTACTGGTTCATCGATGGGCAGGGTTGGAAGCGCTGGGCGACGCCGCTGGTTCACTACGGATCGAATGCGATTGTCGTGTACGCGCTGAGCGGTTTGGTGGCTCGACTGTGGAACCTGTCGGGTTGGCGGCAACCGGTTTATGAAACAGTGTTCGTGCCGCTGGGGTCGGCTGGTTTTGCGTCGATGTGCTTTGGATTGGCGCATGTGTTGGGGCTGTATTTGGTGGCGTGGCTTCTTTATCGGAAGCAATGGATCATCCGATTGTGAGAACACTTCGTGTGCACGAGCATGAGACTGAATACTCCTCTTTCTTTTGTGTTGTTGGAGTTTTCGGATTTGCTAAGAACCCCATGGTGGGTGGGCGCGTGATGTTTCCCCAGAAGAACATCGTCAAAAAGCGATGAATTCAGCCGACCACACGGCGCTGGTGGCCGCAGTGAAGGCGGCCGATCCGGTCGCGACGTTAGAGAGTGGGGCCGTTCACGGTGTTTGCGCCGGTTCATGGGGCGTGTACGAAGTTGCCCGCAGGGACAGTGGATACGCTGCTCAAGCCGGAGAACAAAGCGACGCTGGCGAAGATTTTGACGTACCACGTCGTGGCGAGAAAAACGTCGGCGACGGACCTACCTGAAGAAGGCGATCAAACAGGGTGGCGGCAAGGCGATGTTGAAGACGTTGGCGGGCGGGACGTTGACCGCGACGATGAAGGGCGGCAAGTTGATGCTGACCGATGAGAAGGGCGGTATGGGGCCGGTGACGCAGGCGGACGTGATGCAATCGAACGGGGTGATCCACGTGATTGACACGGTGGTGATGTCGAACTGAGGCTCTCAGATTTGTCCCATCTCATCATTTTTTAGACAAATTGGCCGAGGAGATGGGGTAGAGGACGCTAAATTGCGGAGACAGACCTTTACTTTTGTTCGTCGGATGGCGTGCTTCATACTCATCGTGGTGACGCTCGCCGCCCTAGCCGGGGGATCGGCGATCTACACGGCAAACCGCCTGCGCGAAGAGATTGAGCTGATGTCGATAGACTGTATTCCCGGCCTCGCCCTGGCTGGCCGGATGGAAAGTTCGAGCGAATCGATTGAAAGGGCGATTTTGCAACACATCGCGTCGACGAGCCCGACCGAAAAACAGGAGGCCGAGAGGGCGATTGCAGAGCGCACGACAGCCCTCGATAAGGCGATGCGGGAATACGACGGGACGATCACGATGGAAGAGGATCGTCGGCTATTCGCGGGAATGGCGGCTCCGCTGCGGTTAATGGGGATTTCGTTTCGGGAGGACGTGCTGGAGGCGAGCCGGGCGAATCGCGGGGCGGAAGCGGTCGGCGCACATTGGAAACGCGGCTGGGGAGCCTACCGGGATCTGCGAACTGTGGCAGGCCGAGTCCTCGACTGGAATCAACAGAATAGTGACCGCGTGGTGCGCGTGGCCCGAGAGGCGGCGAGCCAAGGCTATCGACGGGCGTGGTGGATTTCGATCTTCAGCGTGCTGGCTTGTGTGGGCCTGGGGATTTGGGTGGCGAGACAGACGACCCAAATGACGAGCCTTCTGACGGGGGTGGCAACGAGAGTGAAGGGCGGAATGGACCAGTTGATCGCGGCGGCGCAACAGATCGCCGAGGCCAGCCGAGGTCTCGCTGATGACGCTTCGAATCAGGCCGCGTCGATTGAAGAGACCTCCGCGGGGTCGCACCGGATTCATGACGTCAGCAAGGAAAACGCGCAGTCGGTGAGAGCGGCCGAAGTGCTGATCCGGCAGGTGAACGAAGTGCTTGGAGAGGCGAGCCGAGGGATGGACGGCATGGGTGGCGCGATGCGCGCGATTGAAGTCTCGGGCGCGAAGGTGGCGAGCATCATTAAAGTGATCGACGGTATCGCGTTTCAAACAAACATTCTGGCGTTGAATGCGGCAGTGGAAGCGGCGCGGGCCGGGGAGTCCGGGTTGGGCTTTGCCGTGGTGGCGGACGAGGTGCGGAACTTGGCGCAGCGTGCGGCGAAGGCGGCTCAGGAAACGGCGATCCTGATTGACGAGTCGGTGAACTTGTCAGCCGAGGGGGGCCGGAGCCTGAGCCAGGTGTCGACTTCAGTGGGCAAGGTGACAGACCGGATCGGCAAGTTGGAGGCAATCTTGGCGCTCGTCGTGAAGGGCGGGATCGAGCAAGCGCGTGGCTTACATGAGATCAACGTCGCATTGCAACAGATGAGCCAGTTGACCCAAGCCACAGCGGCGCACGCCGAGGAGAGTTCGGCGTCGAGCGAGGTGATGTTCAGCCAAGTGCGGGGTCTGCGGGAAGAAGCGGATCTGCTCGGTACACTCGTCCACGCGGAGGGATAGCGGGAGCAATTCGACTGGATCTGCGGAGCGTTAACCCTGCGGCTCTGCGCATTGTTGGTATACCTGGCGGGTGGACTTAAGCGCCCAAGGGATCGAGCGGTTGGATGGAAACCGACTGGCCCCGGCGGTAATCGACCAAGTGGTTGAGAGCCACATGCGGGCCGGTCGAGTGACGGGGTTGGCGCTTGCCGTTTTGAGTCGCAATGAGGTTTCTTATGTGAAGGCGTATGGCATGCGGGAAGCGGCAGCGGCGGCACCGCTCTTGAGCGATACCTTGCTTTACGAGCTTCTTTTACCAAGTCGGCATTCGCCTATATGGTGATGCAGTTGGTGGCGGAAGGGACGTTGGACCTTGACCGGCCGGTGAGCGAGTATTTGCCGAAGCCGTGGGCCGAGTATGAGAAGTGGAAAGAGTTGGGGCACGATCCGCGCTCGAAGCTGATTACGGCGCGCACTTTGTTGAACCATAAGTCGGGCTTTGCGAACTATCGCTTGTTCAATTCAGGCGAGAAGCTGCAGCTGTTTTTTGCGCCGGGCGAGCGGTACGCCTATTCCGGCGAGGGGATCAATCTGCTGGGGTTCGTGGCGGAACAGGTGACCGGGTTGGGGGTGGCGGAGTTGATGCAAAAGCGCGTGTTTGACCGGTTTGGGATGAAGCGGTCGAGCATGGTTTGGCGGGACCATTTTGCGGGCAACTTGGCGGTGGGACATGCTGGGTAGGGGAAGGGGCTGGGGCACTCCAAGCGGATTTCGGCTCGGGCGGCAGGGTCGATGGATACGACCATCGCCGGCGGGGATGCTGCGGACGGGGATTCGGATCCGGAGCAAGACACCGTTTCCGACCCTTCGCCAACCCGAAGTCGATTCCTACGACGGGATCAAACTTGGCTATGCACTGGGATGGGGTGTGTTCGAAACTCCGTTCGGCCGGGCGTTCTTAAGGAGGGGCACGACGACGGTTGGGAGCACCACTTCGTGTGCTTTGCCGCCGAGGAAAGTTGTATCGGGCTGATGACGAATAGTTCAAACGGGGATGAGGTTTTCATAGATATGCTGGGCGATCTGATGGCGGACCGGTCCACGCCGTGGCGATGGAAAGGTTACGCGCCGCCTACGCGCGGAACTGGCGTTCGGCGATGAGCTTGAGTTCGCCAACGACACCGGTGAGAGCCAGGTCGTCGATGCGGTTCGAGAACTCACCGGGATCCTTCTGGACGTCGAAGAGTTCGGAG
>CANNLB010000385.1 GCA_947505565.1 Acidobacteriota bacterium
GGGCCTGGAGTTTCGGCGAACGGGAGACGCTGATCGCGGGGAGACTGCGGGAGGAGATTCAGAACCGGTTGGAGTTTTTGCTGGCGGTGGGGCTGGACTATTTGAGCTTGCATCGTTCGGCGGCGACGCTTTCCGGGGGGGAGGCGCAACGGATTCGGTTGGCGACGCAGATTGGGTCGAAGCTGCGCGGGGTTTTGTATGTGCTGGATGAGCCGTCGATTGGGTTGCACCCGCGGGATAACGAACGTCTGCTGGAAACGTTGTTCAAACTACGGGACTTAGGTAATACGGTACTGGTTGTGGAGCACGACGAGGACACGATTCGGCGGGCGGATTACGTGATCGACCTGGGCCCCGGGGCGGGTCGGTTGGGCGGGTTTGTGGTGGCGGCGGGGACGGCGAAGCAGGTGGAGCGGAACAAGGCGTCGATGACCGGACAGTATTTGAGCGGCAAGCGGTCGATTCCGGTGCCGTCGGTGCGGCGCCCGGGGAGCGGGAAGCGGATTGTGGTGGAAGGGGCGGCGGAGCACAACCTTAAGGATGTGACGCTGGAGATTCCGCTGGGGACGTTGACCGTGATTACGGGAGTCAGTGGGTCGGGTAAGTCGACTCTGATTAACGACATCCTGTATCGGGCGTTGGCGAAAGAAGTGTACGGATCGCGTGCGGAGCCGGGGGCGCATAGGCGGGTCCTGGGTTGCGAGCATATTGACAAAGTGATTGAGATTGACCAATCGCCGATTGGGCGGACGCCGCGCTCGAACCCGGCTACTTACACTGGATTATTCGCGCCGATCCGCGACTTATTCGCGATGTTACCGGATTCGAAGGAGCGCGGTTACAAGCCGGGCCGATTCAGTTTCAACGTAAAGGGCGGCCGGTGCGAGGCGTGCCAGGGCGACGGACTGAAGCGGATCGAGATGAACTTCCTGCCCGATGTGTATGTAACGTGCGACGTTTGCCGGGGGAAGCGGTACAACTCCGAGACGTTGGCGGTGAAGTACAAGAACTATTCGATTGCGGACGTGCTGGCGGCGACCGTGGAGCAGGCGCTGCCGATTCTGGAGAATATCCCGACGATCAACGTAAAGCTGCAGACGTTGAACGACGTGGGGTTGGGCTATATCCACCTGGGGCAATCGTCGACGACGCTATCGGGCGGCGAGGCGCAACGGATCAAGCTGGCGAAAGAGTTGAGCAAGCGGCAGACGGGGCGCACTCTCTACATTCTGGATGAGCCGACGACGGGGCTGCATTTTGAGGACGTCCAGCGGTTGTTGGACGTCCTGAATAAGTTGGTGGATTTAGGGAACACGGTGGTGATTATTGAGCACCACTTGGACATTATGAAATCGGCGGATTGGATCGTGGATATGGGCCCGGAGGGAGGGGAGCGGGGCGGTACGGTGGTGGTGGCGGGAACTCCGGAGCAAGTGATTCGCAATAAGAAGAGCTATACGGCGCGGGCGCTGGAGAGGATGTTGAAGCCGTGATAGAGAACACCGAGCCGTCGCCCTTTTGGGGTTGGTCCGATATTGTGATCGCTTTGGGGGCGATGTTGCCGGCGGTGCTGGTGTCGGGCGGGACCGTGTTTTTGGCGTACTGGCTGGTGGGCGTGAAGCCGGTGTCTAAGGACATCGCAATGCCGTCGCAGCTGCTGTTTTATGGGCTTTGGGTGTTGCTGTTATGGGCGGCGTTTCGGTGGCGGCACGGGAAGCCGCTATTGGCGAGTCTGGGGTTTGGGCTGCCGGAGAGCTATTGGCGTTTCCTCGGCTACGGTCCGGCACTGACATTGTTTGTGGGGGTGGCGGGGTTCGTTTTGAAGGCGAAGGAGGTGAAGATGCCACTGATCGATGAACTGTTGGCGGACCCGGTGCAGCGCGTTTTGTTCTTTGTTTTCGCGGTGACGTTTGGGCCGGTGTGTGAGGAGCTTTTCTTTCGGGGCCTAGTGCTTCCGGTGGCAGTTCGAAGTTTGGGCAAAGTGGCGGCCTTGGTTTTGACGAGTGTGCCGTTTGCGCTGATTCACGGGCCGCAGTATTCATGGAGTTGGCAGCATTTATTGCTGTTGACGGTGGCGGGTTTAGTTTTTGGTGTGCTCCGGTTGCAGTCCGGCACGGCGGCGGCGACGCTGACCCACTGCACTTATAATCTTGCGATGTTTGGAGGCTTTTTCCTGAATGGTCGAAACAATTGAATGGACTGTTGATGGGGTCGTGATGATCGATCAGACGCGTTTGCCGCGGGAGACGGTGTTTGTCACCTGCCGCACGTATCTGGAGGTGGCGGACGCGATCAAGACGATGATCATTCGCGGGGCACCGGCGATTGGCGTAGCGGCGGCGATGGGCGTGGCGATTGGCGTGGAACGTAGCGATGACGATATTGAGTTGATTTGCTCGACGTTGGCGGCGACCCGTCCGACGGCGGTGAACTTGTTCTGGGGCATCGACCGGATGCGCCGTTTGCATTTGAGTTTGGCGGGGCGGAGCAGGGCCGAGATGGTGGCCGCGATGGTGACCGAGGCGAAGCTGGTTAAAGATGAAGACGTCGCGATCTGCATGGCGATTGGGGCGCATGGCGCGGCGCTGGTGCCGGACCATAAGACGGTATTGACGCACTGCAACGCGGGGGCTTTGGCGACGGCGGGATATGGGACGGCGTTGGGGGTGATTCGGGCGGCGGTAGCGGCCGGGAAGACGATTGACGTATTTGCCGATGAGACCCGGCCGTTTCTGCAGGGCGCTCGGCTGACGGCGTGGGAGTTGCAGCAGGACGGGATTCCGACGACGCTGATTACCGACAACATGGCGGGGCATTTTTTGAAGTCGGGTCGGATTGGTTGCGTCGTAGTGGGGGCGGACCGGATTGCGGCGAATGGGGATGTGGCGAACAAGATCGGGACTTACAGCGTAGCGGTGCTGGCGAAGGAGAACGGGGTGCCGTTTTATGTGGCCGCGCCGATTTCGACGCTCGATTTAACGCTGACGGATGGGAGCTTGATTCCGATTGAGGAGCGGGCGGCGAAAGAGGTGACGGAAGTTTATGGGGTGCCGGTGGCTCCGGAGGGGATTGCGGTGTTGAACCCGGCGTTTGATGTGACTCCGAACCGGTATGTGATGGGTATTATTACGGAAAAGGGCGTGGCTTACCCGCCGTTTACGGAGTCTTTACGAGAGCTTGCAAACAGTTAGTTGTCTTGATTGCATTTTTGGGCGGTGCTTCGGCGGCTGAGCTTGAGCTGTCGCTGGAGCACCGCTCGACGCGGGTCGTGATTCAGTTTCGCAATACGAAGCCTTTGCCGATGACGTTTGCGGCGGGCGGACGGGTTTGGGCTCTCTCTACAATCTTGAATTTACGGGCGTTCGGGTTGAGGGAAAGACGCGCAAAGTGATTGACACGACGGCGGGAAATTTCGCCGGCCATTTGGAGCCGATCGTGCGGCGGATCGGTTCGGGTTCAGTGGAGAGCGTTTCGATTGAACGGAAGCACTTGATCTGCCTGCCTTCGGGGGATTGGACCGAGATTCAGGCCACGTTCATGGCGACTGCAGCAAGCAACAAGTGGGCGGGGGTTCCAATGGGTTGGACGGGTACGGCGACCAGTCGTTAAGTCTCTCGTCCTCTGTCGCGCGGGAAACGTTGGGCTGGATTCAGGTACTGCCGTCATTGCCATGCTTTTCCAGGAGAGGTCTGAGCACGGCTTCCGGCCGATGGAAGTTCGTGTTCTTGAGTTTTTCGATCGCCTGACAGAAATCAACAATCCGTGTTCCGCAGCTAAATCAAGAATGCCGAGAGTGCCGGTGACGCGCAAGGCTCGGCTGCGAGCTACGCGACAGCCAACGCACTCATCCATCAGCAATAAGTCGGCATGAAGGGATTCCGCCAGAGCAATAGCGGCGGTTTCTACCTTATCGAGGCAGGACACACGGGGCAGAACTTCGGCACTCGCGAAGAATTGACCAGCCCTGCTCGCCAAAACTTTACCACCAACAGTCCCCGACGGCGCTGCCTCTCCGACGAGCATGGGCTTGTGGCGCTCGGTCTGGCCGCGCAGGCAAACGTCGGCGCCTAAACCTATTTACCGATATACGCGCCTGCGGTACGGAGGGGGAAGGTCCCGCCCGTCGGCATGCCACGCGGCATGATCAGCTTGTGATCTGGTCAAGTCTATTCGAGCAGAGGTGGTCAATCTCTGGGGGGTGCCGAGGGGGCAGGACGGTGGTGTCGTAGATCTCGAGCCATGCGGGTGGGGCGGCAATCCACCGCCGCACTGGTAAAGGAGCACGCATATCGGATAGCTCGGCCTCTACTGCTTTCGGCGGGGCGACTCGTTCAAACATGCGCGGCAACAGGTCGACCTGGCCAATCAGGACCAAATAGTTTATGGGCCCTGTATCCGCAATCCCCGA
>CANNLB010000386.1 GCA_947505565.1 Acidobacteriota bacterium
TCGGCGGGTTGGACGTCGTAGTGGCCGTAGAGGAGGAGGGTGGGTTGGCCGGGGGCGAGGAGGGATTCGGCGTAGACGAGGGGGTGGCGGCCGGGGGCTTCGATGAGCTCGACGTGGGGGAGGATCGAGAGTTCAGCGGCGACCCATTCGGCGGCGCGATGGACGTCGACGGCGTGGGCGGGGTCGGCGGAGACGCTGGGGATGCGCAGGAATTCGATCAGCTTGTCGAGTGGGGCCATGTTTCACACTGTAACCTGGAAAGAGATGCCCACGAATCGACTAGTTGACGAACAGAGCCCGTACCTTTTGCAGCACGCGCAGAACCCGGTGGAGTGGTTGCCGTGGGGGGAGGAAGCGTTTGCGAAAGCGCGGCGGGAAGACAAGCCGATTTTTTTATCCGTGGGGTATTCGACTTGCCATTGGTGCCACGTGATGGAGCGGGAATCGTTTGAAAACGAAACGACGGCGGCGATTTTGAATTCGCACTTTGTGCCGGTGAAGGTGGACCGGGAGGAGCGGCCAGACGTGGACCGCGTCTATATGGCGTTTGTGCAGGCGACGACGGGGGGAGGCGGTTGGCCGATGTCGGTGTGGCTGACGCCGCAGTTGAAGCCGTTCTATGGGGGGACGTATTTTCCGCCGGAGAACAAGTATGGACGGCCGAGTTTTCGCACGCTGTTGACGCATTTGGCGGAGTCGTGGAGGAAAGACCGGGCGAAGATTGAAGAGTCGGGCCGGAGCGTGGTGGAGGAGCTCGAGCGCCATGCGGTGGTGGAGGCGAGTGGGGCGGTGGACCCGAAGGTGATCGAGACGGGGTTCGAGCAGTTTCGGCGGAGCTACGACGCCAAAGTGGGCGGGTTCGGCAAGGCACCGAAGTTTCCTCGGCCGGTGGTATTCAACTTCCTGCTGCGTTATTACAAGCACACGGGGAACGAAGAGGCCTTGGCGATGGCGGTGAAGACGCTCGACGAGATGTCGCAGGGTGGTATGAACGACCAGTTGGGTGGGGGCTTCCATCGGTATTCGGTGGACGCGCGTTGGTTCGTTCCGCATTTCGAGAAGATGCTGTACGACCAGGCGCAGTTGGCGGTTTCGTATCTGGAGGCTTTTCAGATAACGGGCGAGAACAATTTAGCGATTGAAGCGCGAGACATTTTCGACTATGTGCTGCGGGACATGACCGACGATTCGGGAGGGTTCCATTCGGCCGAGGACGCCGATAGCGCGGCGGACCCGGAGCAGCCGGGGGAAAAGAGCGAAGGGGCGTTTTATATTTGGAGCCAGAAGGAGTTGGAGGCGGCGCTGGGGCAGCCGCAGGCGGCTTGGTTCTGCTACCACTTTGGAGTTAAGCCGGAGGGCAATGTGGATGAGGATCCGCACCGCGAGTTTACCGGTCGGAATATCTTGTTCGTCGACAAATCGATCCGGCATACGGCGGAGCATTTCGATGTTCCGGTGGGCGAGGTGAGCGATGCGATTGCGGAGGCGACCGAAAGGCTGATGGCCGCGCGCGGGGAGCGGCCCCGGCCACATTTGGACGACAAAGTTTTGACGGGTTGGAACGGGCTGATGATTTCGGCGCTGGCGAAAGGGGCGCAGGTTTTGAACGAACCGCGGTATGCTGAAGCGGCTCGGAACGCAGCGGATGCGGTTGTGGCGAACCTTTGGACGGACGGGTTGTTGCTGCGGCGGTATCGGGATGGGAACGCGGCGATTGCCGGGTTTTTGGATGACTACGCATTCTTTGGGTTGGCGTTGGTAGACCTTTACGAGTCTCTGTTTTCGCTGGAGGATTTGCGGCTGGCCGAGCAGATTGCCGAGCAGATGGTCGAGCGGTTCGGGGATCCGGCCGGGGGATTCTATTCGACCACGGCCGACGATTTGACGTTGATTTTGCGTTTGAAAGATGACTACGACGGGGCGGAGCCGAGCGGGAATTCAATGGCGACGATGTTGCTGTTGCGGTTGGCGGCGATGCTGGATCGGGACGATTTTCAGCAGCAGGCCGAGCGGACGATTACGGCGTTTGGAGACCGGATGGCACACCAGACGATGGCGGTTCCGCAGATGTTGTGCGCTTATCTATTCGCGCAGAGCAAGCCGCGGCAGATTGTTTTGGCGGGAGAAGAGATCGGGGCTTTGGCGGAAGTAGTCCGTCGGGAGTTCGCGCCACATCAAGTGGTGATGCGGGCGGAGGTGGACTACCCGATGGAGGCGGTCCGCGCGATGGTGACGGAGACCGCTACAGCCTATATTTGCGAAAACTTTATGTGCCAATTACCGACGACCACCCCGGAAGAGTTGGCTTCGAAGATACAATAGCAATTTCCCATGGAACCAAAACTCCGAATCGCTTCAATCACCGACGAATTTTCACCCACCGATTTTGGGTTGGCTCTGGACTCGATGGCCGCCATTGGCATGACCGGGGCTGAGCTGCGGGTGGTGTTCGGCAAGAACATCATGGACCTGACGACTGAGGAGTTGAACCAGGCGAAGGCGATGCTGGACGAAAGGGGCATCGAAGTGATTTCAATTGCTTCGCCGATTCTGAAGTGCACGCTCGAGCATGGTCCGGAGGTGGATACCCGCTTTCAGCAGGACATGTTCAACGCCAAGTACACGATGGCCGATCAGGCGGCGTTGGCGCAGCATGCCTTCGAGATCGCTAAGCTCATGGGTGCGAAGATCATCCGTGTGTTCTCTTATTGGCGGACCGTGGCCCCGGAGCAGTGTTTTGATGCGGTAGTGGCGGCGTTGAAAGAGCTGGCGGACCAAGCGGCCGAGCACGATTTGATCATTGGATTGGAAAACGAACACGCGTGTAACGTGGCGACGGCGGCGGAGTCGGCGAAGTTATTCAACGCTTTGCCGCATCCGAACTTGAAGTTGGTGTGGGACCCGGCGAATGCGTTGGTTTCCGGAGAGAATCCATACCCCGGTGGCTACGGGCTGTTGCCGAAAGACCGGATTGTGCACGTTCATGCGAAGGATTGCCACATGGAAGGGCACACGCCGCATTGGGGCCCGGTGGGGACGCGGGACGTGGATTGGAAGGGCCAAGTGGCCGGGTTGTGGAACGATGGCTATCGCGGCTGGTTGTCCCTGGAAACCCACTGGGCGGGACCGGGGGGCGATAAGCGGCAAGGCAGCACGATTTGTGGGTGGAATTTGCGCGGTTTGGCTTCGCTGTAAAGCCTTGTAAACTTAAGATTAGTTTTTCGATACCTCCGTCCTCGCATATGCGTCTATAAGTGATACTGTCATGCGCAAGTTTCGGCCGTTGATCATTGCTTTGCTCCTGGGCCTTCTGGTCTGGAGCGCTCTCTACGCCCAGCGTCGAACGCGGCGCGGGATGGATTTCCCGTTTCAGGAGTCAGAGGACGCGCCGATGCCGAACGACGCGGACGAGAAGACCGAGTTCGCGTTTGCGCGGTTGAAGTATCCGAACTGGAAGAGCAACGACAGAATGTGGTCGATGCGAGGTTCTTGGTCGATTGACTACCCGAAGGCGGATCGGCAGTTCGTGCAGGGCGTCCGGCGGCTTAGCCGGTTGCACGTGCGGTCGGTCGAGCACGTGGTGGATTTAGAGTCGGACGAGATTTTCAACTGGCCGTGGATTTATGCCGTCGAGGCGGGGCATTGGGATTTAACGGATGCGCAGTGCAAGAAGCTGCGGGAGTATCTCTTGAAGGGCGGCTTCATCATGACGGATGACTTCCATGGGTCGATGGAATGGGACATTTTCATGCTGTCGATGAAACGGGTGTTTCCGGATCGAGAGATGGTGGATATTCCGAATAGAGACCCGATTTTCCAGGTTGTTTATGATCTTGACAAGCGTTTTCAGGTGCCCGGGATCGTGAACTATCCGTTTGATCAGACTTACGAGTATGACGGGGTGAAGGATAATTGGCGGGGCATTTACGACGACAAGGGTCGGTTGATGGTAGGAGCCTGCCACAACATGGATTTAGGCGATGCGTGGGAGTGGGCCGACTCTCCTCAGTACCCGGAGCGGTACGCTTCGTTGGCTTATCGAATTGGTATTAACTACATCATTTATGCGATGTCCCACTAATGTTTGAACTCCTGTTCAAGTACCCGTACACGGTTTACCAGAAAGGCAGCTTAGTGCTGCAAACGGGTTGGAGTGTGTGGTGGTGGGTGGCGGCAACCTTGCTGGCCGCAGCTGTGGTGGGGTGGCTGCTGTTTCGGCAGTGGAATAACGGGAAGCGCGCGAAGGCAATTGTACTGTGGACCTTGCAATCGATGATGATCGCGATCGTGTTGCTGCTGTTGTGGCAGCCGGGGATGAGCATTGCTACGCTGAAGCCGCAGCAGAATATTGTAGCGGTGCTGCTCGACGATTCGAAGTCGATGGGCTTGGCCGAGGACGGTTCGAC
>CANNLB010000387.1 GCA_947505565.1 Acidobacteriota bacterium
GCCGCGGACGATGATGTCGTTGCGGAAGTCGTTCGCGCCGAGGGCGACGCCGGGGAGGAGTTGGACGTAGCGGGAGACGTCCTGGCGGGAGCCGGCGGCTTTGAAGAGCTCTTCGGACTGGATGAGGTAGCTGGAGCTTTTGATCTCCTCGGGGGCGACGAAGACAGACTCGGTGACGGTGAGCGTCTGCTGGACGGTGCCCAAAGCGGGAAGGACGACTTCGACTTTGCCTTCGAGGCCGGCGCGGACGGAGACGACGGAGCTACGAATAGGAGCTTGGCCGACGGAGGTGATATCGAGTTGGTAGTCGCCAGCGCGGAGGTCGGGGAAGCGGAAGAGTCCGCGGTCATCGGAGGTGGTGCAGCGGGTCGAATCGACGACGCAGACCTTAACTTGGGGCACGGGTTGGCCCTGAGAATTGGTGACGGAGCCGAGGAGGCCTCCGATACCAGTCGTATCCTGCGCGGCGAGGGGCAGGGCAAGCGAACAGATCAAAAGAAAACGCATGGTCTCGTTGGTGGGATGGTCGGGAGGGACCGAAGCACTTATTAATTTTAGGTTACCGAGTAACCCGGATGTTATCGAGTTCGAGCCAGGTGCGGACGCCAGCGGGGCGGGCGAGTTCGAAGGTCAGTGCGGTGGCGTCTGGGCAGGGGCAGCCGAGCGCGTCGAGGGAGATTTTGAACTTCTTCCAGCTTGGGCCAGGAGTGAACGGGGCGGCAGTGGCATCGCGCTTCGTGCGCGTGGGCAGCAGGAGGTTGTAGTCGAGAGCGTCGCCGCGGGCTTCGAACTCGATGAATTTCACGGTGGTGAAATCCATGGGCTCGATGCCGCCAGGGCGCAAGGGGAGCGTCATGTGAACGCGGGGCTTCGACGATTCGGACATCTGCGCCTGGATGGAGAGGGCGTAGTTACCGGAGGATCTGGCGATGCGCTGGAAGAGAGCTCGGGAGAGGTCGGGGCCGCCTTCGTAGGTGTTGATCCAGCGTGAGTCGAGGCGACTGCGGCCGTCGACGCGGTCGAAGTCGTCGAGGAGAGCGGGAGCGGGAATGGCGGAGAGCGGCGTCGGGCCGGGGACGGCGATGGCTTGCGCGAGGGCGCCGAGATTCTGTTCGACGCCGCCGAGCCAGACGCGATGAATCTTGTTGATGTCGGCGATATTCTGGTGGGGCGCGCCATCGATGAGGACGAGGTCGGCGAGTTTGCCGGGTTCGATGGAGCCGCGATCCTTGTCGACGCGGAGGACGCGGGCGGCGTTGAGGGTGGCGGCTTTGATGGCTTCGACGGGGGGGAGACCGGATTGGGCGAGAAGGGTTATTTCGCGCAGGGTGGCCCAGCCGTGATGGGTGCCGGTGATGCCGGCGTCGGTGCCGGTGACGAGAGGGACGCCAGCGGCGAAGAGAGCCTTCGTGTTGTCGGTGAGGAATTTGTATTTGCGGATGCGCTGGACGGAGGGCTGGACGAAGGCGGGGCGGCCCTTGAACGAGAGGAGCGCGGCGGGGTCGAGGACCTTTTCGAGGAGGGCGTCGAGAGCGGGCATGCGCGGCTCGTAGACGGCGGAGGTGGGTCCGTAGGCGGTGTGGCCGGCCTTCATCTTGGCGATGAGGTCGTCGTCGAACGGGCGGTCCTGCATGCCGTGCATGATAGCGTCGACGCCGGCGAGGGCGGCGAGTTTGCCTTTGTCGACGGTGACGGTATGGGTGAGGACGGGAAGGCCGGATTTGTGGGCTTCGTCGACGATGGCGCTGAGGGTACCTTGTTCCATGCTCGTGAGCTCGGCGGCGGTGCCGTAGCGCCAGCCATCGGAGAAGACTTTGATGACGTCGGGCTTGTAGACGAGGGCGCGGCGGACGGCGGCGCGGCCTTCGCGGGCGGTGAGGACTTCCTGCGTGAAGATTTCGCCGCGGCCGATTTCGAGGCCATGGCCGCCGGGGGAGGTGATGCGGCTGGCGAAGTGGAGACGAGGAGCGGGCCAAGCGCCGGAACTGGTAAGACGGCGGACGGTCGCGAACGTTTCGCCGTAGGTGCCGAAGTCGGCGACGGAGGTGATGCCGCTGAGGAGGTACGCTTTGAGGTTTTTGCCCCAGTCCTGGCCGGAGCCGCCGACGGAGGCCGATTGGACGTGGGTGTGGAGATCGAAGAGGCCGGGAACGAGGCTTTTACCGCGGGCGTCGAGGCGAGTGGAGTTTGGAGCGGGGAGGTTGAGGCCGACGGCGACGATGCGACCGTTCGAGATGAGGACATCGGCGAGGCGGGGCGGAGCGCCGGTGCCGTCGATGAGGGTTGCGTTTTGAATCAGTAGGCTCTGCGCCAGCAGAGGGCTGGCGCAGAGGAGGAGAGTACAGAGGTTACGCTTCACTGACTACAGGATTGCGCAGTTGGCCCAACCCTTGCACTTCGATGATGCAATCGTCACCGGCTTTGAGCAAGCGCTGGGGCTTGCGCGCGAAGCCGACGCCGGCGGGGGTTCCAGTGGTGATGATGTCACCGGACTTCAGCGTCATGACTTGGGAGATGTAGCTGAGCAGTTTCGGCAGCTTGAAGATGAGTTCGCTGGTGTTCGAATCCTGGAGGACTTCGCCGCTGATGGTGGCCTTGATGGGCAGGGCATGGGGATCGGCGATTTCGTCTTTGGTGACGATGTAGGGTCCGATGGGGCAGAACGTATCGATGCTTTTGCCCATGAGCCACTGAGAGGTGGCGAGTTGGAGATCGCGGGCGGAGACGTCGTGGAGGTTCATGTAGCCGAAGACGTGATCGGCCCAATCGGCTTCAGCGATGTTCTTACCGGGCTTGCCGATGACGACGGCGAACTCGGCTTCGTAGTCCGGGGTTTGGGCTACTTTGGGGAGGACGATATCGTCACCGGGGCCGATGATGCAGTTGTTGAACTCCGAGAAGATGGTAGGAACGGTGGGGATGGCCATGTTGGATTCAATGGCGTGGTCCCGATAGTTGAGGCCGACGCAGAGGATCTTCTCGGGGCGGGTGAGCGGGGCGAGGATCTTGACTGCCGATTCGGCGACGTGGTCGGTAGCGGTGGCGGCGTAGGCGGCAGCCGTGGCGGGCCCGGCGGGATCCGCGATGAGAGCATGGAGGTCGGCATAGCCGGCGCCGGAAAGGGCGGTGATGGTGGAACCATCGGAGACACCCGGCTCAGGTTGACCACCGGGACGCGCAAACATCAGAAGTTTCATATGTACCCGAAATTGTATCAATGTGGGGTAGGTCTGGCGCAGTAAGATGGAGTTTTGGGGACTTGGAGCAAAAACCTGCCGGAGTGCTTGGCGATTGGGATCGTGGTGCTTTGCCATTGGCAGGTGTGGAAGTGGCTGGGCGGTAAAGCGGGCTGGTGGCTGGCGGTGAGTGGTCTTTTTGGATCGCTGGGGATGATCTTCGAGATGCATTGGGCTTGGCGATTTGTGCCGGGTGGGGCTTGGTTTTTTTGGGCTCGGGGGGCGGCGATCGCGTGGGCGATTTGTAGCTGCGGCATGATTGCCGCGCTGGCATTGGTTCGGCGAGTGAAGCCACGGCATGACCCGGGCCGGCGGATGGTTTTGCGGGCGGCGCAGACGGCGGTGGTAGCGGCGCCGGCGGCGATCACGGGGTTTGGGATTATCGTGGGCCGACGGGATTTGCGGCCGGTGGAAGTGAATTTGCCGGTGCGGGGGTTGGCGAAGGATTTAGATGGGTTGCGGATTGCGCAGTTGAGCGATGTGCACTATGGCCCGTTTTTGTCGCGGCGGGAGTTAGGGGCAGCGGTGGGGATGGCGAATGAGTTTCGGCCGCATTTGACGATGCTGACGGGGGATTTGATTACGCGGGACGGGGACCCTTTAGATGAGTGCCTCGACGAATTGGCGCGGCTGCGGGCGGAGAGCGGGGTGTGGGGCTGCATGGGGAATCATGAGATTTATGCGGAGTGCGAGGAGTACGTCGCGCGAGAGGGGCTGCGGCGAGGGCTGCGCTTTTTGCGGGGCGAGCAGCGGGAGTTGCGGTTCGGGGATGCTCGGCTGAACTTGGCGGGAGTGGACTACCAGAAGATGCACGGGACGTACTTGGTGGGGGCGGAGACGCTGCGACGAGGAGGGGCTTTGAACCTGTTGCTGACGCATAACCCGGACGCGTTTCGGGTGGCGGCGCAGCAAGGTTGGGACGTGACGCTGGCGGGACATACGCATGGGGGGCAGGTGACGGTGGAGTATCTGCATCAGCATGTGAACTTTGCCCGCTTTTTTACGCGCTATGTTTATGGGCATTATATAGAGGGCGAGTCGAGCTTGTATGTGACGCGCGGGATTGGCACGGTTGGCGTGCCGGCGCGCATTGGAGCACCGCCCGAAGTGACGTTAATCAAACTGTGCGCGACCTCATAATCAGTGACATTCATGCGAATTGGGAAGGC
>CANNLB010000388.1 GCA_947505565.1 Acidobacteriota bacterium
GATGGGCGCCGAAGAAGCCGCCGACCACTTCCTCGGCCGCATTCGCGAAAACTGCGGCGGGCGGGATTCGCTCGTCCCCATCATCCTCGACGGCGAAAACGCCTGGGAGTATTTCCCCGAAAGCGGCCGCGATTTCCTCCGCCATCTCTACGCCCGCATCGTCGCCGACCCGCAGATGCAGGCCGTCACCGTCAGCGAAGGCATCGCGCGCCACCCGGCGCAAACCATCGACCACATCTTCCCCGGCTCCTGGATCAACGCCAATTTCGATATCTGGATCGGGGCCGAAGAGGACAATCGCGCCTGGGAATACCTCCTCCGAGCCCGGCAAGCCTATGATCTCTACGCCACCACCGTGACGCCCGAAAAGCGGGCGCTGGCCTATGAAGAGCTGCTGATTTCCGAAGGCAGCGACTGGTGCTGGTGGTACGGGCCCGAGCACGATTCGGCCAACCGCATCGATTTCGATCAGCTCTACCGCGACCACCTCGCCAACGTTTATCGGGCCCTGGACCAGACCCCGCCTGAAGAGCTCTCCCGGCCGATTCTAAAAACGTCCATAGCCGAATACTACCGCAGCGCCACCGGGCCGATCCAGCCCAAGATCGACGGCGAAATCAGCAGCTATTTTGAATGGATGGGCGCCGGGGAGTACCGCGTCGACCAACGCCAAGGTGCGATGCACGGCGGCCGCGTCGGCCTCTCCGCACTTTTTTACGGCACCAATGGCTCCCAACTTTTTCTCCGCCTCGACTTTGACCCGCTCCCTAACTTCGCCCATCTCGAAGTTCGCGTAAAATCAGACGATACCGAGGTCCGCTCGGCCCACGACAAATTCGTCGCCGGTCGCGTCCTCGAACTCTCTATCAACCTCGCCGACCTCGGCGTCAAGCCGGAGGCGGTCGCGAAATTCCAGGTTTCGCTTTGGCAGTCCGGCCTCCCGATGGAAGCACTACCCCACAGCGGCACGTTCGAGCTCGATACAAAAAATCATGCGGAGTGGCTCTAGGAAAAATCCATGAAAGTGAACTGGCACGGCGTCTATCCGGCGCTGACAACTCAATACCGCGACGACTTTTCGGTTGACCTCGAAGCCACCGCCGCCCACCTCGAAAAAATGATCGCCGCCGGCATCCACGGCGTCATCCTCCTCGGCAGCGTCGGCGAAAACACCGCCCACGAATACGAAGAGAAGCTTCTGATTCTCCGCGAGCTCAACGCGGTCGTCAAAGGGCGCATTCCCGTGCTTTCCGGCGTCGCCGAAAACACGACCCTGGTCGCCGCTCGCTTCGCCCGGGATTGCGAAAAGATCGGTCTCGACGGCCTTATGGTCCTCCCGGCCATGATCTATAAGGCGGACCGGCGCGAAGCCATCGCGCACTTCCGAACGGTCGCCCAGGCCAGCGGCCTGCCCGTCATGATCTACAACAATCCGCCGGCCTATTACGTCGATATGCCGCCGGATGCCTTCGTCGAACTCGCTGAAGAACCCACCATCGTCGCCATCAAAGAATCGTCGGACAATGTCCGCCGGATTACCGATCTGCGCAACACGGTCGGCAACCGTTTCATCCTGTTCAGCGGCGTCGACGACCTCGTCCTCGAAAGCGCTCTGCTGGGCGCGGAAGGCTGGGTCTCCGGTCTCGTCAACGCCTTCCCCGACGAGAACCGCGTCCTCTGGCAATTGGCCATGGCTGGCCGCTGGGCCGAAGCCCGCAAGCTCTACCAGTGGTATACCCCGCTCCTCCACCTCGATACCAAAATCAAGCTCGTCCAGTACATCAAGCTCTGCATGGCCGAAGTCGGCCTCGGCTCGGAGCTGACTCGTCCGCCGCGCCTCGTCATCACCGGCGCGGAACGCGAAGAGGTACTCGGCGTCATCCGTCACGCTCTCGCCAATCGGCCCGATCTCAGCGGCTATGCGCGCGATTGAGGTTGTCGACTCCCATACCGGCGGCGAGCCCACCCGCATTATCATAGCGGGTGGGCCCGAGCTCGGCTCCGGCTGCATGGCCGATCGCTTGGCTACCTTTCGCGATCATCACGACCGCTTCCGTTCCGCCGTCGTCAACGAACCTCGCGGCTCCGATGTCCTCGTCGGGGCCCTGCTGTGCGAACCCGTTGACCCCGCCTGCGCCGCCGGCGTAATTTTCTTCAACAACGTCGGCTACCTCGGCATGTGCGGCCACGGCACCATCGGCCTCATCGTCACTCTGGCGCACCTTGGTCGCATTGGTCCCGGCAACCACCGCATTGAAACGCCCGTCGGCGAGATCGCGGCAACGCTCAACGCCGATGGCTCGGTCGCGATCGCCAACGTCCCCAGCTATCGCTCGGCGCAAGCCGTGATCGACGTCCCCGGCCACGGCGACGTCCACGGCGACATCGCCTGGGGCGGCAACTGGTTCTTTCTCACCCCTTACCCGAACCTCGCCGGCATCGAAACCCTCACCGCCTATTCATGGGCCGTCCGCCAGGCCGTCAACGCCCAAGGCTACCCCGAGGTTGATCACGTCGAACTCTACGCGGGCCATCGCAACTTCGTTCTCTGCCCCGGCAAAGCCTACGACCGCTCCCCCTGCGGCACCGGCACGAGCGCCAAACTCGCCTGCCTCGCCGCCGACGGCCACCTCGCCCCCGGCGAAGTCTGGGTCCAGGAAAGCATCATCGGCAGCCAGTTCCAAGCCTCCTATACCTGGGACGGCGACCGCATCCTGCCCACCATCACCGGCACCGCCTACATCACCGCCGAAGCCAAGCTCCTGATCGACCCCCAAGACCCCTTCGCCTGGGGCTTCCAACCTTGACGACGGACGTGCTCATCGCCGGCGCTGGAATCGTCGGCGCTGCGATTGCAGCGGCCCTCCGCGAGGCCGGAGCCAAGTGTCTCGTAGTTGAGCCCGGAATTGTCGGCGGCGGCGCCACAGCCGCCGGAATGGGCCATGTCGTCGTGATGGACGATTCCCCCGCCCAACTCGCCCTCACCGAATACTCTCGCCACCTCTGGGACGCCCTCCCCCTCCCCCCCAACGTCGAGCGCGAACACCGCGGAACCCTCTGGGTCGCCGCCGACGCCGAAGAGATGGCCGAAGTCCGTCGCAAACACGCTCTCTACCCCGCCAGCGAAATCCTCGATTCCCAGGCCCTCTACGAGGCCGAACCCGAACTCCGCCCCGGCCTCGCCGGCGGACTGCTCGTCTCCGGGGACAGCGTCCTGTACGCCCCCTGCGCCGCCGCCTGGCTCCTCCGCCTCTCCGCCGTTCGCTACACCGCCATCGAAACCCTTACCCCGGACGGCGCTCGCCTTGCCGACGGCACCCCGGTCTCCGCCGGGCTGACCATCCTCGCCTGCGGCACCGGCATCACCCGCCTGCTGCCCAATCTACCCGTCAAGCCCCGCAAAGGCCACCTCGCCATCACCGATCGCTACCCCGGCTTTCTGCACCATCAACTCGTCGAACTCGGCTATCTCAAAAGCGCCCATGGCCATGCCAGCGAAAGCGTCGCCTTCAACGTCCAACCCCGCTCCACCGGCCAACTTCTGATCGGCAGCTCGCGCCAATACGGCGACGATTCGTCCGCAGTTCGCCCCGAACTGCTCTCCCGCATGCTCCGCCGCGCCGTCGAATACATGCCCCGCCTCGTCGACCTCCAAGTCATCCGCACCTGGACCGGCTTCCGCGCGGCCACCCCCGACAGCCTCCCGCTCATCGGCCCGTATTCAGACCGCGTCTGGGTCGCCGCTGGTCATGAAGGGCTCGGCATCACGACCTCCCTCGGCACCGCCCGCCTCCTTGCCGATCGCTACATAGGTCAGCCCCCGGCCATCCCCTGCGATCCGTATCTTCCGGAGCGTTTCGCATGATTGGCATCAAGATCAACGGCCAATCGCTTCAGGTCGCCGCGGGAACCACCGTCGCCGCCGCCGTCATGACCGTCCAACCCGGCTTTCGCCGCTCCGTCACCGGCGAAATTCGCGGCCCGCTCTGCGGCATGGGCATCTGCATGGAATGCCGCGTCACCCTCAACGGCCACCCCCACGAACGCAGTTGCCAAACCCTTTGCGTTCCTGGCATGGAGGTTGCAACCGATGCCTAGCACTCTCGTGATCGGCGGTGGCCCCGCCGGCCTCGCCGCCGCCTGGGCCGCCGTCCAATCTGGCGACCAGGTCACGCTCCTCGACGACAATCCCGCCCTCGGCGGCCAGATCTGGCGCGGCGAAATCCCCAAGGCGTATCATTGCTTTCTCGACCCCCGCATCACCGTCCGCGCCGGAGTCCAGATTCATTCGGCGACGCAGATCCCCGCCGCCGATCGCCTCATCCTGGCCACCGGCACGCGTGAGCGCTTCCTGCCCTTCCCCGGCTGGACGCTCCCGCACGTCCTCGGCGCCGGGG
>CANNLB010000389.1 GCA_947505565.1 Acidobacteriota bacterium
CGCGGAGAACCCGGACACGTTTGCGCCTTCGGCGGGACGGATTACGGGGTTGAATTTGCCGGGCGGGATTGGGGTTCGCGTCGATACTTGGGCTTACACGGATTGCGTAGTGCCGCCGTATTATGACTCGTTGGTGGCGAAGTTGATTTGCTTTGGCGAGGACCGGGGCGAGGCGATTACGCGATCGCTGCGGGCGCTGGATATGTTCATTGTCGAGGGGATTCATACTTCGATTCCGTTGCATCAGCGGATTCTGAATGACCCGGAGTTCCAGGCGGGCGACATTGATACGGGCTACATTGCGCGATTCCTTGCCAAGTGACGCGATTGTATTAGGCGGCGGAGCCGCGGGCCTGTTCTGCGCGATGCAGATGGGCCAGCGGGGCCGCCGCGTGGTGGTGCTGGAGCATAACCAGCAGGTGGGCCGGAAGATTTTGATTTCGGGCGGGGGGCGGTGCAACTTCACGAATCGCGTCGTGAAGGCCGAGCACTTCCTGAGCGAGAACCCACATTTTGCGAAGTCGGCATTGGCGCGGTATCCGCCGCTGGAGTTCGTTAAGCTCGTCGAGAAGCATGGGATTGCCTGGCACGAGAAGACGCTGGGGCAGTTGTTTTGCGATGGGAGCGCGGCGCAGATTGTGGCGATGTTGGAGGCCGAGTGCGCGGCGGCGGGGGTGAAGATTGTGACGGGGCATCGGGTGGCGTCCGTGGAGCAGGACGGGGAGTTTGTGGTGGGGGAGTATCGGGCTCCGGTGTTGGTGGTGGCGACAGGGGGGCTTTCGATTCCGAAGATGGGGGCAACGGGGTTGGCGTTTGATTTGGCTCGGCAGTTTGGGTTGCGGGTGGTGGCACCGCGGCCGGCGCTGGTGCCGTTTGAGTGGCCGGGGTGGGGGGACATCAGCGGGGTGGCGATGGAGTGCATCGCGAAGGTGGGGAAGCGGACATTTCGGGAGCGGATGTTGTTTACGCACCGGGGGGTGAGTGGTCCGGCGATTTTGCAGATTTCGTCTTATTGGAAGCCGGGGGAGACGCTGGAGTTGAATTTGGCCCCGGGGCGGGACGTGGCGGCGGAGTTGATCCGGCGGAAGAGAGAACGGGTGATGGTGCGGACGGCGCTGGTGGGTATTGTGCCGAACCGGTTGGCGGAGCGGTTGGTGCCGGGTGGGGAGTTATTGGCGGAATGGACGGATAAGGATTGCCGGAAGTTGGGGGAGACGGTGCAGCGGTTTATGGTGGCGCCGGTGGGGACGGAGGGGTATGAGAAGGCTGAGGTGACGGCGGGGGGAGTGGATACGGCGGAGCTATCGTCGACGACGATGGAGGCGAAGAAGGTGCCGGGGCTGTTCTTCATTGGCGAGGCGGTGGATGTGACTGGTTGGTTGGGGGGATATAACTTCCAGTGGGCGTGGGCATCGGGGCATGCGGCGGGGACGGCTTGATGATAGGTTGTGGATTTGGTGACGATTAAACAGGCGGTGGATAGTGCCTTAGGTTTTGCCGCGGAAGCGCTGGGCGTGGAACGTGCCAAGGGTGCTCGGCTCGAAGAGGTGGATTCGACGACTGATGCCTGGTTGATCACGCTGAGCGACAGTTTTGTCGTGAATCCGGATGACCCTCCGGCGCTCGCACTATGGTCGATCGGAACGCGGGATTATAAGACTTACACGGTGAGGAAATCCGACGGCGAAGTTACTTCGATGAAGATTCGGGACTTAGCGGCAGTTTAGTTTTCGAGATCGACCCGATTCTGGCGAAGCATAGAGGGAGAGGCGCGTTGGTAGACGCCAACCTACTGGTTTTGCTGCTTGTGGGTCGCGCGAATCGGCATAGGGTAGCGGGATTCAAGCGCACGAGTTCATACACGGTGCAAGAGTACGTCTTGCTCGAACAATTTGTGGCTTATGTCGGAGGGGTAGTTGCGACGCCACATGTGTTGGCTCAGACGAGTGACTTGACGGACATGCCGGGCGAGGAAGGGGCTCGGGTTCGGTTGCTCCTGGCCTCGCGGGTCGGTATTTCGACAGAGATATTCGACCCGAGCGGGGAGTTGGTCAAGGACGGTCTGTTTGTTCGGCTCGGTCTAACAGACGTGGCGATCGCTGCGGTGGCGGCTCGGGGCCAATTGGTTTTGACGGCCGATCTTGACATGCAAGTTGCACTTTCGGCGCGGGGACTGGACGTGGTGACTTTTGCTTGGCTACGCCAGATATTGATGGCCGGGGCGGATTAGCCCGATGGATGCGCTGCGGGAAGAGTAGGTATACTGGCGGATTATGCGAATGCTGCTGATGCTGGTTTGTTGCGTCGCGCTGTCGGCGCAGGAGATGCGGTACTACGTTCTGGCGTTGTTGTATCGCGGGCCGAATGCTACGACCGTTAGCGCGGAGGAGTCGAAGAAGCTACAGGCTGGGCATATGGCGAACATCCAGAAACTGGCGGGGGGAAAGAAGCTAATTCTGGCGGGGCCGATGGGCGGGAAGGGCGACCTGCGGGGGATCTTTTTGTTCGACACCGCTGACATGAAGCAAGCCCAGGAGTGGTGCGACGTGGACCCGGCCATCAAAGCGGGTACGCTGCGGGTGGAGCTGCATCCGTGGTACTCGGCCAAGGGCATTGGCATTTTGGAAGCGCCGAAGCCGTAAGCGATGGCTCCTTATCTGATTGGCATCGCGGGGCCCTCGGGGTCTGGGAAGAGCGAGCTGTCGCGGCGGTTGGCGAAGCGGCTCAACGCTCCGGTGATTTCGATGGACTCCTACTACAAAGAGCTGGGGCATCTTTCGCTGGCGGAGCGGGCGGAGGTGAACTTTGATGAGCCGGCTTCGATTGACGAGGTGCTGCTGCGGCAGCATTTGGGGGCATTGCGGGATGGGCAGACGGTGGAGATTCCGCACTATGACTTTGCGGCCCATACGCGGACGGCGCAGACGGAGCGGCTGGAGCCGAGCGAAGTAGTGATTCTGGAAGGGCTGTTTACGCTCTACTGGGAGGAGTTGCGGCGGTTGTTCCAGACGATGGTATATGTGGATTTGGAGGATGAGACGTGTTTTGCTCGGCGGTTGGCGCGGGACGTGCGGGAGAGGGGACGGACGGCGGAGTCAGTGCAGTGGCAGTACGAGACGACGGTGCGGCCGATGGCGGAAACGTATATTTTGCCGACGAAGCGGCACGCCGACGTGGTGATTCGAGGGGACGGGCAGTTGGATGAGTCGGTGGAGCTGGTGCTGGCGCACCAGCTCCGAAAGTAGGCTCTAGAAGGAGAGCTTCAGGGCGCCCTGCCAGGAGCGGGGCGGGTCTTGGCCGGTGATCGTACCGAACGCTCCGGAGGTGACGGCGGTGTTAGGGTTCGAGAGGTTGGCGTAGTTGGCGAGGTTGAAGGTTTCGGCGCGGAACTGGAGCTTCCACCGTTCGGTGATGGCGAAGTTCTTGATGAGGCCGGCGTCCCAACGGGCTTGGATAGGCCCGCGGATGCCGTTGAAGCGGATGGGGAAGCGGCGGAGGTTGCTGGCGAGTTGGAGGGCGTTGTTGCGTTCAAAGCCGGCGTTGACGTTGAACCACTGGTCGACGCTGCGCTGGCCCTTTGGCAGGAGGACGTTGTTGAGGTCGCCGTTGAAGATGACGTTGCCGAAGCCGAGGGGAGAGCCGGATTGGTATTGCATGGCGCCGCTCAACTGCCAGCCGCCGAGGATGCCTTCGAGAACGGGATTCAGGTTGGCTCCCCAATGACGGCCTTTGCCGAAGGGGAGTTCCCAGATGCCGGAGCTGGTGAGGCGTTGGGTACGGTCGAGGTCGGAGACGACTTCGTAAGGCCGGGTGTCCTGATCGTTGAGCATTTCGGTGGCCTGCATGTTCTTAGACCAGGTGTAGGAGAGTTGCGTCGTAAAGCCCTTGCTGAAGCGTTTTTCGAGGCGCATCTGGAGGGAGTGGTACCAGGCGTAGCCGATGGGCTCATAGATATTGACGTTGCCGAATTGGGGGAAGGGGCGGAGGAGGCTGGCGCGGTTGGTATTGGCTCCGAAGATGGCGTTGGTGCCGCGGAGGGGGTTGGGGAAGTTTTGAGCCAGATAGTTGATGGTGGTCTGGTCGCGAGTGGGGCTGGTGGAGAGGTACTGCGCGGGGAGGAAGTTCATGTTGCGCAGGACGTTGAGCCGGGCGGAGCGGTTGCCGACGTAGGAGGCTTCGAGGAGGAAGCCGGCGAAGAGGGTGCGCTGGAAACCGAGGCTCCAGCGCTGGGTGTAGGGGTTTTTACGCGTGTCGGGGAAGGCGTTGACGCCCTGGCCGATGTTGGTGAGGAGCCCGCCGGCGGCGCCAGCGGGCTGGGTGAGGCCAGTCGGGAAGGGGTTGGCCAGGGTAGCGATGTAGGTGAGGCCGTTATCGAGAGAGGCCTGGATGGGGGTA
>CANNLB010000390.1 GCA_947505565.1 Acidobacteriota bacterium
AAAAGGGGATTTTGTGGTCCTTTAGCTTGCCCGCGTATGTGTCGGGGATCATCGTGGCTCCGGTGAGTTGGTTGAGCACCGCGATTTTAGTACACCAAGCGAACGGATTTGCCGAGATGGCGCTATTCTCAGCGGCGGATCGGTTCCGCTACGTTTTGATTTTCATTCCGCTGGCGGTTTCGCGGATTGCGATGCCGGCGTTGTCGCGCTTTTGTGCCGAGCAAAACCATGGGGCATACCGGAGCGCTTTTCAATGGAATCTGGGCCTCAGCCTATTGGCGACCGTTCCGGCCGTGGTGATTTGCGCGCTGGTTTCGCCCCGCTTGATGGGGTTGTTTGGGGAAGGGTTTGTGCAGGGCTGGCCGGTGCTGGCGCTGCTAGCGATTTCGGCGGTGCCGACGGTGCTGAATACGCAGTTGGGCGCGGCCATGCTCAGTAACGATCGGGCGTGGGCCCGGACGAGTGTCGATGTTCTTCTGGCGGCAACGTTCCTGGCAGCCGCTCGGTTCGCCGTTCCGCGCTGGAGCGCGATGGGCCTGGCGGGGGCATTCCTGTTCTCGTACACGACCGCTTCCATCGTTCTCTGGGTGCTGCTGCGGGAGAGCCACAGCGACTTAAAAGGAGAGGCCGGATGACCGGACGACTGAATCCCGTGTGCCTCGCTTCGTTGCCGTTGTTGGCGCTGGCCGGACTGCTCTTGAGCCAACCCGAACAAAGACTGCTGTCGGTACTCCTGTCGGCGAGTGTCTGCGCGCTGGTGCCGTGGTTGTTGCCGCAAGCGCGGTTCCGCACCGAGGCGTATTTTTCGCCGGTGAACGTCGCCATGGCGCTACTGCATTTGAAGATCGTCGCGGTACCGATCTGTCTGATGAACTTCGGCTACCAGAACAGGATATCGGCGCTTACTCCCTCGCTCAGCTCGATGGAGAAGGCCATCCTGATCGACACGATAGCCCTTATCGCGTTTTGCATCGGACTTCAGTTGTTTTCCGAGCGACCGGTGAATCCGGGGCGATACTCCTTGTTGCCGGCCCTGAGCGGGACGCCGGGCCGCGGATTCGTCGTTGCCTTCGCGCTGTTCGGGGTGGGTGGTTTGTTTCTGACTTTTGGCAGCGTCGGCCGCTTTCTTGAGTACTTCTCTGACCCGGCCGCGGTGGTTGACCAGCAGGTGAGCGCGAGTATCGGCGACTTTTTGGGGACCGTTCTCCGTCCTTTCCTGGCGTTTGCGCTCGTGACTTGGTGGGCCGGAGTGGCGGACGAGAGTCGCGAGTCGGGTAACCGTTGGCGCCCGGCGCTCGTGGGGGTCGCGGCAGCGATTGGGATCACGATAGCGAACATGACATTTAGCTTCAACCGGGGTGCGTTCGTGTTCCCAGTGCTGTCGCTGGTGGCCGTCTACAGCACGCGAATTCGCCGGATTCCCCTCGTGTTGACGGTCGCCGCGGTCGCGGTTTGTGTGCCGCTACTTTTGGCGGTGGCTTCGTTTCGCAGTGACTCGCAACTGGCGAAAGTTGCGCCGACGGCGACGCGGGCGTCCACGGACTTTATGACCGACCTAGCGGAAAACATTGTGGTGTACTGCGGCGGGCCGCAGCTGACGGGAGTGTTTTACGAGAGCCTCGGCTGGGGCGACCGTCTGTTTGGCGGGGTGACGCTTGTGTCCTCCCTGATGAGCCCGATCCCGATTCTTGGAAAGGCGTTTCGCGAAGATGGCGGACCGATTGTCTACAACAAAGCCATCTACGGGATGTCGGGAATTGACGACCAGATTCCGCCGTTTGCGTCCGAATTGTTTGGGAACTTTCACATTGCCGGGGTGGTGGCGGGGTTCCTGGGTCTGGCGTTTCTGCTGGCGACGCTCGAATCGTGGATGGGTGTGGTGGGCTCGACTTTTGGGGCCTTCGTGCTGCAGTATCTCGCCGTTTGGGGGGCCATGCTTTCGGTGTGGAGCTTGAGCGTATACGCCCAAATCCTGTTCTATTTTCTTGGGCCGGTGTATTTATACCTGGCCGCGATGCAGATCCGCGCGTGGCTGCGAAGAGCGCCCGCGCCCGAAGGTCTTACTTACAAGGGAGTTATAGCGTAATGAAGATTTGTTTGGTCGGCGGTATTTACAACAAAGGTGGCGCTCGTTCGAACTACCTGAAGATTACTCCGGAGACGACACTCGAAACCGGGTTCCGGGAGGCGGGCCACGAAGTCACTACGCTGAGCCACTACGACGAAGCGGACTTCGGTAAGTTCGATATCGTCCACGTGCATCACCTCAGCTACGGCGCGCTGCGGATGGCGGGGGATCCTTCGTCCACCCCGTTTATCTTCACGCCCCACGCAACGAGCCACATGGCGGCTGGGTCATTAAGCCGCACCCGTCGCGTGGCCATGCGATCTGTGTTCTCTTGCGTCGACGTCGTGGTGAGCCTTTCGAACATGGAAGCCGAAGGGGCCCGGCATGCGTACTCTTTCGGCGGCGCGGTGCTGGCCGCGATTCCGAACGGAATCGATGTTACTAAGTACAACTACCGGCGGGACAATCGAGCCGGCCAGGGTGCTCCCTGGCAGATTCTTTTCAGCGCGCAGTTGATTCCGATTAAGCGTTGCGACGTGTTGATGCGCGCGATGGCGAGCCTGCCGCACGACTGCGAACTGACGCTCGTTTATCAGAACCCGCAAATCCAAAAAGAGCTGATGGCGTACGCCGCCTCCATCGGCCTGGCGAAACGGGTGCACTTCCGTGGCAAAGTAGATCCGCAGGAGTTGGCGGCGTTGTATCAGAAGAGCGATCTTCTCGTGCTGCCGAGCGAAACCGAGGCGTTACCGTCCGTGATTACCGAGGCGATGCTGTGCGGGTTGCCCTTCGTCGCCAGCGCCGTGGGTGGCATTCCGGAGCAGGCCAACCGGTTTGGCGTCGTGCTGGAAGACCGGTCGATGGAAAAGATCGCCGAGGCCATCGCCAACGTTTTCGATAACTACGCCCGGTATCAGGCCGATGGCGAAGCGATGAGTCAGTACGCCAGAGATACCTTCGCGATCCCGAAGATGATTAGCCGACACCTGACGCTGTACGAAAAGATGATGGGCGTCAGCCCGCGTCGGCATGCCGCTAAGTTTTCAGCGTCGCGGACGTTGGCGCGGGCGGCCGCGCGCTGGATGGGAACGGCCGGTCCCCCGAGCGCTTCAGCGAACAAGGTGGCGGCGGCGCTATGACCATCGTCCACATCGGCCCACCCCATTTGTCGATTCTCTATAACCTGGGCGGCGCCACCGAACGCCGCATGCGGGAAGTAGCCGCTCGCCAGGCCCAGCAGGGCTCGCGCGTGATCGTATATTCCGCCGAAGACCAGAACCGGTCCACCGAATACCGCGGCGCCGAGATCCGCGGCGTCGAGTGCCGCCGATCGGGGATGTTGCGCGCCGCCGAGTTCATGGCCAAGAGCCTACGCGACGTCAAGCGCGTGGCCCCGGACGTGATCCACTTCCACGCGCTGGCCGAAGGGGCCGCTTTCGCTAAATTCTTCGCCCGAGGCATCAACGCGAAAACCGTTCTGTCGTTCGACTATTTTATCTTTCGACGCGGGAAACAGAATCCGTTGTTCCCGTTGTACCAACGGGCGTTGCAGTCGTTCTCGTCGCTGCTACCGGTCTCGGACTATTGCCGGCGGGAGTCGGCGGCGTACTGGTCGATCCCGGAAGACCGGATGCAGGTTCTGTACAACGGCGTCAGCCTGCAGCAGTTCCATCCGGATGCCGCCGCCGCCGCTGGCCGCCGCGCCGCGTTGGGGATTGGCGATGAGTTTGTGCTGGTTTACGTGGGCCGGGTTTGTCAGCAGAAGGGTACCGACCTGCTCGTTGATGCTTACGCCAAGTTGCGCGCCGAAGGGCGAAAGATCCGATTGGTGATTGCCGGTCCGATCGGCCAGTTTGGCCATGAAGGCTCCGACGAGATCACCAACAAGTTGAAGGCGAACGAGGGCTTGTACCTGGGCCCGGTGGACGAAGCGGTGCTGCCTTCGGTCTACAACATGGCGGATGTTTTCGTGCTGCCGACGCGCGACAACGAGATGTTCGGGATGGCGGCGATTGAGGCGCAGGCCTGCGGGCGGCCGGTGGTTTGCAGCAATCACGGTGGGCTTCCCGAGGTGGTTGATCGGTCCAGCGGACTGCTGTTCCGCTCCGGCGATCTGGACGATTTGACCCAGCAGCTTCGGGTGCTGATGGACAACTCATCGATGCGTCAACAGTTCAGCGAGGCGGCCGTCACCAACGCGCGCCGGTTTGCTTGGGAAAGCATCACGAAAGAGTTGGGCGATGTATATCGGGCGGAGCCGCGACACTAATGGAAACGCCTCTCGTTAGCGTCATCCTACCGTTCCTGAACCCGGGCCCGGCCTTC
>CANNLB010000391.1 GCA_947505565.1 Acidobacteriota bacterium
CAAGGCCGCCCCAGCATGGGCGCGTGGGTCAACTACGGCCTCGGCAGCGTCAGCGACAACCTCCCCGGCTTCGTCGTCCTCGAAGCCGGTCTTATACCCCCCGGGGGTATCGACTGCTTCGGTGCCGGCTTCCTCCCGGCCAGCTATCAAGGCACCATCTTCAAGCGCGGTTCGACGCCCATCGCCGACCTGGAACCGCCCCCCGCGGAGCGCCCCAAGCAGCGAGACAAGCTAGCGTTACTCGCGCAACTCAACGCCGGCTACGGCGGCTCCAGCGAAGTCGACGCCTTCGTCAAGAACTACGAACTCGCCTTCCGCATGCAGGCCGCCGTCCCGGACCTGCTCGACCTGAAAGGCGAAACCGAAACGACGAAAAAACTCTACGGCATGGACGAAGACATCACCTCCGAGTTCGGCCGCCAGTGCCTGCTCGCCCGCCGCATGGTCGAACGCGGAGTCCGGTTCATCGAGCTTCTTACCCCCGCCCGCCCGGGCCTCGACCGCTGGGATCAACACAGCGCCATCGAAAGCGGCCATCGCATCAACGCCAAAGGCGTCGACAAACCCATCGCCGGCCTACTCAAAGACCTCAAGGCCCGCGGCCTGTTAGCCGAAACGCTCGTCATCTGGGGCGGCGAGTTCGGCCGCACGCCCTGCGCCCAAATCCCCGAAAACGGCCAACGCAGCAAAATCGGGCGCGATCACAACCCCTACGGCTTCACCATGTGGATGGCCGGCGGCGGCGTCAAGCCCGGCATCGTCCACGGCGCCACCGACGACTACGGCTACTTCGCCGTCGAGAACAAAGTCCACATGAACGATCTCCACGCCACCATGCTCCACCTCCTCGGCCTCGACCACAAACGGCTCACCTATCGGTATTCCGGGCGCGACATGCGGCTCACCGATGTCGCCGGAAACGTGGTCAAGGAAATTCTGGCGTAAACTGAGAGTTCATGCTTTGCGCCGGAATTGTCGGCCTACCCAATGTAGGCAAAAGTACCCTTTTTAATGCGTTGACCCAGAGCCGAAAGGCGATGGCCGCCAACTACCGTTTCTGCACCATCGAGCCGAACAACGGCATGGTCACGGTTCCAGACGATCGCCTGGAAGTTCTTTCCAAGATCAGCGGCTCCCAGAAACTCGTGCCCAGCGTCTTCGAGTTCGTCGATATCGCGGGCCTCGTCAAAGGCGCGAGCCAGGGCGAGGGCCTGGGCAACCAGTTCCTCGGCCACATCCGCGAAGTGGACGCGATTGTCCAGGTGGTTCGGTGTTTTGAAAACTCCGACATCGAGCACGTCATGGATTCCGTCGACCCCATCCGCGACATCGAAGTCGTCGATACCGAACTGATCTTGGCCGACCTCGAAAGCGTCCAGAAGCGACGGCAGCGGAACCTGAAAGCCGCCAAATCCGGCGACAAAAAGGCCGCCGCCGAGAACGAACTGCTCGACCGGCTCGAGCCCCACTTAAGCTCCGGTAAGCACGCCTTTTCGCTCGACATGACGGCCGAAGAGCGGGCGCTCATGAAGCCGCTCTTCCTGCTCACGTTCAAGCCCACGCTGTTTGCCTGCAACGTCGCCGAAGGCGACTTGGCGGATCCGGATGCCAACCCCTGGGTGGGCAAAGTTCGCGCGTTGGCCGCCCAGCATCATGGCTGCGAAGTGGTCGTCGTCTCGGCCGAAATTGAAGCCGAGCTGATGAACCTGTCGCCCGAAGAGCGCGCCGAATATCTCGAAAGCTTGGGCGTCAAAGAGGGCGGAGCCGGCAGCCTGATCCGCGCGGCCTACCATCTCCTCGGGCTGCGGACCTACCTCACCACCGGTGAAAAAGAAACGCGCGCCTGGACAATCCACGCCGGCGACAAAGCCCCGCAGGCCGCCGCGGTGATCCACTCGGACTTCGAAAAGGCCTTCATTTCGGCCGAAACAATCGCCTACTCCGACCTCGTCGAACTCGGCAGTTTCGCCGCCGCTCGCGCCGTAGGCAAGCTACGGACCGAAGGCAAAGAGTACGTCGTCCAGGACGGCGATGTAATGGAATTCAAGACCTTCGTTTAGGCAGTTGGAAGCCAAAGGCGAGGTTTTTTGCGTTGGGCGAACAAACGGCGTAGAATGGAAATAAGGAGGCTAGAATGGCCCTCTCATTTGAGTTCGATTTTGAAGTGACGAAAGCCGCGCTGCTGTACTTGGCATCAAAGGAGCTTCCCAACTTTGACAAATATCATGCGGTTAAGCTGCTTTTCCTGGCTGACCGTGAACATCTCCTGAGGTTCGGGAGGCCTATTACGGGAGATGACTACAGCGCCCTACCTTATGGCCCAACCCCGAACAGAATTCTGTGTTTTCTCGACGGACTGGAGAGGGTAGCCAACGAGGGAGCTGACCCAAGCAGTGATGAAGTAGCAGAGCTTGCCCGTTGCTTGGCGGTGAAGAACTTGGCGCATCCTACCTACCATGCGGTTGTACAGCCTGATTTGGATTTTCTTTCTAGGACCGATTTGATAGCGCTTGATAGTGCGATTATCGAGCACGGGCGCAAATCCTTTGAGGACTTAATGGATTTGACACATGGGATGAAGGCCTACACCGCATCATGGCAACCCGACAGTCATAAGAAAAGATTTCCAATGCCATTTGAGAATTTCTTCGCTGATGCACCCGAAAAGATAGACTTTCTCAACGAACTTGAAGAAGATCAAGAAATTCTGCGAAAGTTTTCGCAGCCTCTTGAGGTTTCCAAGGTAATGGGTGCTTAACTGCGTCGCATTCAGACCCTTTCAGGTTTTGGAGTTTCCATGGGCGTTCGGGGGCGATCCTGATGCCCGCCTTAAGCTGTGGATTGTTGCTCGGAACCTTCCGGACGCTGAGATTCTCCTGGTTTTCAAGGCGGCCTCAACCACCAAGAGATGGGATAACGAACCCCTTCTGCTGGAAGGGGCGGTCGAATACAAGGGCGCAGAGCTTGATGGATTCAAGAAGTTCGATGGGCGTACCATCGTGGAGCCAGTTCTATACAACATTCCGTATAGCCACCTCCGCTCGTGCTACCTAAACACGAAGATCGAGTTAGTCGATGAAATGCCAGTTGACTTTCTAGATCGAATTCTTGCCGCTGTCAACAACCATCCTGAATGGAACAAACAGAAGAAGAAGACAGTACTTCAGCGAATTGGCATCAGTGTCTAGCTGCCTCTGCCTTGCAGCCCTGAACGCCGGCCTAGGTCAGAATCGTAAACGCCGTCTCCGTCCTCACCACCGGCCGATACAGCGTATCCCGTTCAAACGGTTGGCGCCCTGCTTCGCGGATCAACCGCAGCAGGTCGCCCCGGCGCAGGTTCTGACTCGTCGTCGCCCCCGCGTCGTGATAGATCTTCTCTTCCACCACCGTCCCGTCGATATCGTTTGCCCCAAATCGCTGCGCGATCTGCGCAATCCCTTCCGACATCATCACCCAGTACGCCTTGATGTGCGGGATGTTATCCAACATAAGCCGCGACACCGCAATATTCCGGATATCGTCAAAGCCCGTCGTCGTCGGCAGATGTGCCATGTCGGTATTCGCCGGGTGAAAAGCCAGCGGGATAAACGTCTGGAATCCATGCGTCTCGTCCTGCAACTCACGCAGCTTAACCAGATGGTCCACCCGATCCGCTTCGTTCTCGATGTGCCCGTACAGCTTCAACCCCAGATTATGCGCCTCCCGCGCCACTTCCAGCCACTCCCCTCCGTCGATCTTGTGGTCGCAAATCACCCGTCGAATCCGTTCGCTGAACACCTCGGCCCCGCCCCCGGGCTGCGAATCGATCCCCGCCGCAATCAACCGCTGCAGCACCTCCCGATTGCTGATCTTCATCCGCTTGGCAAAGTATGAAATCTCCACCATCGTGAACGCCTTCAAGTGGACCTGCGGGTACCGCTCCTTCAGCCCGCGAATCATCTCGCAGTACCAATCCAGCGTCAGCTCCGGATGCAGTCCACCGACGATATGAAACTCGCTCACCGCCTCGGTATAACCCTCGCCCGCCCGGTGCCAAACCTCTTCGAGTGACATCGTATACCCGGTCGGATCCTTCGCCTTCTTCCCAAACGCGCAAAGCCGACACGACGCCGTACAGACATCGGTCGGGTTGATATGCCGATTCACGTTGTAGTAAGTCAAATCGCCATGCATCCGCTCCCGCACGAGGTTCGCCATATAGCCCACCCCCAGCAGGTCGGAGGTCTGATACAGCAGCACCCCATCTTCAAAGCTAAGCCGCTCCTCGGCGTTCACTTTCGCCAGGATCGGCAGCAGTCGGGCGTCGTCTTCAAAATGAGGGGTCATAAGTTTACATTCCACCAGACATCGGCGGCCAAAAAAGCGAAAAACAAAA
>CANNLB010000392.1 GCA_947505565.1 Acidobacteriota bacterium
CTTGAGGTGACGCCGGTTCCGCACACCGCCGAGTACGTCAGGGGAGTCATTAATCTCCGCGGCAAAGTGGTGCCGGTCATCGACCTGCGGCTGAAGCTGGGGGTTCCAAGCGTCGAGTACGACGAACGGACCTGTATCGTGGTCGTGCAGCCAGAGATGGGCCAAAGCGTGTTTTTGATTGGTGTCATTGTGGACGGGGTCAGCGAAGTGATGCCGGTGCAGAGCTCCGACATTGAGAAGACCGAGTCCTTCAGCCACGGCCTGATCTCGTCGGGTTATGTACAGGGCGTCGCCAAGATCCGGGGTAAGGTCAAGATCCTGCTCGATCTGGACTGCGTGCTCTCCCAAGGCGACTTACAGCAGTTGATGTAGTTTGTTCCATCACCCCGAAGTAGTGAGATTTCGATGAGGAGCCCTTGTGTCTGTAGAAGCTGATCTGCTTACTTGGATTGATTCGTTAATCGTGGAAACGCTGGCCTTTTCTCCTGGGGAGGGACTGCCCGGCGGAGTTCGCAGGGCCGCTCTGGCCGAGTTGTGCGCGAAAATTTCCCCGGCGGCAATTGACCTGGAAATGATGGACACCGCGGCATGTGCCGCAGCCCTCGGACGGCAGATCCAATCCCCGGGGGCCAACTTCAGCGCGGTCCTCGAAGACCAAATCGAACAGTTGCAACAGTTCGCCGATATCGAGCTATCCGCCCGGTTGTCCAAGCAGCGCGTGGCCGCGGGTGGATCGGCCGAACTGTTCCAGGACCTGTCGATGATCGGTGACTTCATCGGGGAGGCGCGGGAACATCTCGAAATGATCGAGCAGGAGTTGCTCTTACTCGAGCAATCGCCGCAAAATGCGGAGCCGATCCATGCGATCTTCCGGAGCTTTCATACGATCAAAGGGTTGGCCGGAATTTTCAATCTGGGCTCGACCCGGGATTTGGCTCACGAGGTGGAGACGCTGCTCGATCTGGTGCGCAATGGGGCGCTGCCGGCGACGCCTTCGCTTGTCGATGTGGTGCTGGCGTGCGCCGATCGGCTCGGAGTGATCGTCGACTGCCTGGACGAAGATCGCAGCGGTGCTACGGTCGTGCTGCCCGACAACGGGGAGCTCCTCGAACGATTGCGCAACGAGATGATGCCTCCCGACGAGGATGTCGTCGTTTCTACCGTCTCCGAAGGTGGCGGGGGGGCGACGGAATTTGCTGAGGTTGCTGCCTCGAAACGCCGCGGTGAGTCGGCCAATGCGCATGTGAAAGTGGAGACTTCGAAGCTGGACTATCTCGTCGATATGGTCGGCGAATTGGTGATCGCCCAGTCCCTCGTGCAACAAGACCCGTCTGTGATTCAACTCGGCGAGCCGCGGTTGGGGCGGAATCTGTCGCAATTGGGACGCATTACGACCGATCTCCAGAAGATCGCGATGTCGCTGCGCGTGGTGCCGATTCGCCAGACATTCCAGCGTATGCAAAGGGCTTTCCGTGATCTCGTGAAGAAATCCGGGAAACTGGCCGAGCTGGAACTGGTCGGCGAGGATTCCGAACTGGACCGCTCGATTGTCGAGCAGTTGGCCGACCCGCTGATGCACATGATCCGGAACTCAGTTGACCATGGCCTGGAAGCACCGGGTGAACGAGAGAAGACGGGTAAGTTCGGTCCGGGTAAAGTTCGCCTGGTGGCATCGCATCAGTCCGGAAATGTGCTGATCGAAGTCACTGACGATGGCCGGGGCTTGAATCGCTCGAAGATTCTCAAGAAGGCGATTGAACGGGGCTTGATCGCCGAAGATGCCAATCTGCCGGTGGACAAGATTCTGGAACTGATCTTCGAGCCGGGCTTCTCGACGGCGGACCAGATTTCGGATGTGAGCGGTCGCGGCGTAGGCATGGACGTTGTTAAGAAGCAGATTCAAAAGCTGCGCGGGCGAATCGAGATTCGATCCGAGCCCGGGGTGGGGACGACGTTCCTGCTGCGGTTCCCGCTGACGCTGGCGATCATTGACGGGCTAACGGTGAAGGTGGCCGGTCAACGCTACATTCTGCCTCTGCACTGCGTGCACGAGATTTTCCGGCCGGTGGCTGATTCGATCTACCGAGTGAGCGGGAACCAGGAGGTGGTCATGGTCCGCGAAAGGGTGGTGCCGCTGCTGCGACTTTATCAGATGCTGGACCGGACGCCGGCTTCGACCGATCCCTACGCCGGCATCCTGATTGCCGCCGAATTGGAGGGCCGCCGTTATTGCTTGCTGGTGGATGAGTTGATTGGGAAGCAGGAAGTGGTCATCAAGAGTCTCGGCAAGTATCTCGGCACGATGCCGGGGGTCTCGGGGGCGGCGATCATGGGCGACGGATGCGTCGGATTGATTTTGGATCTGGAAGGCATGTTGAGTCGGGAGAGCTTCGATGCCGCTGCCTGAGGTTGCCAGCGCCGAGACGGTCGGCGGATTTCAGATTCCGGAAGCTGACTTCCGTGAGATCTGCGCCCTTGTGCAACAGCGATTGGGGATTGAACTCCGCACCGGCAAAGAGTCCCTGGTGACCCTGCGGCTGGCCGAGCCGATGCGGCGCGGCGGGTTTTGCACGGCGCAAGAGTATTTGCAAGCGGTCAAACGAGATCCGAACGGCCCGGCAATGCTGGAGTTCATTGACTGTTTGACGACGAACCACACGAGTTTCTTGCGTGAGTCCAGTCACTTTGAGTTCTGGCAGCAAGAGGTGCTGCTCGTCCAGAAGCATCGACCGGAACAGCCGGTATGGTGCGCGGCGAGTTCTTCGGGAGAGGAGCCCTACACGATGGCCATGTGCGCCGTCGAAGCGTTGGGGGAGGCGGCTTATCGTCAGGTCCGGATTCTGGCGACCGATATTTCGCCCGGGATCCTGGATCAAGCGAAGCGGGCGGTATATCGGGAGGAGCGTTTGGCGCCGGTTTCGGCAGCGTGGCGACGGCGCTTTTTCTTGCGCGGGGAAGGGAAGTGGCACGGCTATTTCCGGGTGAAGCCGGAGATCAAACAGATGGTCGAGTTTCGGCGGCTTAATTTAATTGAACCGTTGCCGCCGATCGGCCCGTTTTCATCAATATTTTGCAGAAACGTGATGATCTATTTCAACTGTGCCACTCGGGGGCTGGTGGTGGATCAGATGCGCGGGCGTCTGGAGTACGGCGGATATCTGTTCGTCGGACATGCCGAAAGCTTGAATGGAATGGATTCAAAGATGGAGTACGTGAAGCCTTCGGTGTACCGTTTGGCCGGGCTGGGTGCCAGTGCGGGGACGGGCACGCGAATGGGGAGGACGACAGAGGAGCAAGCATGATTCCCAAAGGAAAGAACGCAATTGTAATTGGGGTCTCTGAGTGCAGAACGAGTAAAGACCGGGACAGTTATCTGGTTACTTATGCACTAGGATCCTGTATTGGTTTAGCGGCATATGACCCTAAATCAGGAGTAGCTGGATTACTGCATTTTCAGCTGCCGGACTCGAACATGGATCGGGAGATGGCCGAGTCGCATCCGGCGATGTTTGCCGATACCGGACTGCAGCTCTTACTCGCTAAGATGACGCGATTGGGGGCGGACCCGAAGCGGACGATGATTCGAATCGCGGGTGGGGCACAGATGATCGGAGGGCCGAAGTTTTCCGGTTTGCAGGGTCAGAGCCTGCCGAGCGAGGGGACTGGCGTGGGGAAGCAGAACTATCTGGTGATTCGAAAGCTGCTTTGGCGTCACGGGCTGATGCTGGAGGGCGAGGCGGTGGGCGGCGGCCAGGGTCGAACGCTGGGCTTGACAATAGGTACGGGGGAGTTTTGGGTAACATCTCCCGAGCCGGGCGCAATGGCGATGTAAGGTTGCCGATCGGTGCATTTATTTAATGAAACCGCGAATTTTACCGATGAAGATGAATAAGAGGGAAACTGGATATGGCACTACGAGTATTAATTGTCGATGACGCGCCGGCGATGCGGCTCTACATCCGACGAACTCTCCAGATGTCTGGTCTGGCCTTGAGTGCGGTGTTCGAGGCTGGCGATGGCAAGGAAGGTATCGCGGTTTTGGAACGGGAGCACTTGCAAGGGGCCGGTATTGACTTGGTGTTTACGGATATCAATATGCCGGTGATGAACGGCGAAGAGTTTGTAACCCAGCTCCAACAGGAGGAACGTCTCCGCGAGGTTCCGGTGTTGGTGATTTCTACCGACGCGACGAAGACGCGGGTACTGCGGTTGCGAGAGTTAGGAGCGCGGGGTTACATCAGTAAGCCATGCGCGCCGGAGATGATCCGGTTAAAAGTTGAACAGATCCTCGGGAGGGACTATGCTGCCGCGTTGTGCTGATGTGGACTTAGTAGATGCCGCCAGCGAAGTGCTGGGGATGATGTTTTT
>CANNLB010000393.1 GCA_947505565.1 Acidobacteriota bacterium
TTGTATTTGTATTTCCATTTATTCTTTACTCCCCGGCCGCGTCAACGACGGACAAACTTTCGTATCGTTTCGACTGTTTTATTTCCGGATTTTCGGAGGCAATTTGATTTGTCCGTCGCTCACGCTGGTTTCGATTTACCTTAACCAATGACTGGAAAATGATCCCCGTCCCCATTTATTCCCTCAGAGCACAACTCCGCCCATCTTCCCTGGATTCGCTGGTTTCTCTGGAGCAAATTTCGTGCCGAACACTTCTGCTCCCGTCCCGAATCAGCGAAAGATTGTTATCCCCACGCGGAAGTTGCCAAGAAACAGGAGCGTCGGCGAGGGTCATCTGGTCGGTCGACCCAACATACTACTGTTCCTAAAATACTCAAATCCTCCAGGCATCAAAAGACGGTTCTGAATATATTGAACCGTCTGACCCCACAATATTCAAAGTTCTGCCACTATTCGAGTAGAACTGCTCATACGTTACGGGCTCGGCGGGCAAGTCGGCAGCGACTGATTCTTCTACGATTGTTCCATCGCCCGCTTCGACGATTACGGATACTCCGGTGGCTTCGACTTCGACGGTGGCGTCGGCTGCTACTTCGGCGCCAATAAGTGCGGCGTCTCCCGTGCCCGCGGTCAGGATTGTGATTCCAACGAGGACAATGACCTCGCCAACGATCGTCTCGAGCGCGACGGCCCAGGGCGGCTGATCGTTGATTTCATTCTGCGTCATCAGTTTGAACTGGGCGCCTCCCGGCGGAAGGCCCTTCCCGCTCGGGGACGACAAGGTTCCGTTGTATCCCTCCCCTGCGTTTTGGATCGTCATCGTCCAGTGCTGGCCGGCCTGTATCTGCGAGTTGAGCGACGGGCTGATGTTGGCAGCCCAATTACTGCTGCCGCCCGAGCCATCGTTCCAGTCGGGGAGGTAGGTGCTGCTGCCCGAGTCGTTAGTCTTCTGCACGGTGAACGTCATCTGGCTCGAACTGTCCGGTGCGATGTAGGCGATGGTCGTCTGCTGTCCCATGGGCACCGTCACCTTCTTCGTCGTGTATGCCGGAGGCGTAATCTGGATATCGAGCAGGCGGACGTTCGAGTTCGTCGGCAGCGTGATGCTCTTCAGCGTCTTGCCGGAGGGGATCGTGTAGCTGTATTGGTAGATATGGTTCGTGGTCTGATTCGAGCCGCCGGAGGCTGTGTCACTGTACGACGCCGTGGCGATGGTCGACTCGTTCGTGTAGTTCGCCGGGTTGCTCCAGTCGCTGAACGACTGCGTCCAGACCGCTGTCGAGTTGTCGGTGAAGGTCAGCGTGAGCGGCTGGTTCTCCTGGCCGCCGTTGACGGCGGCCCCGGCCAGATTCAGCGTGGTGTAGCTGCTGCCCTGCGGCACCTGAATCGTCTGGCCGTTGGCGACCACGAAGTTCGGCTGTCCGGGGAGGCCCAGATTGAAGTTGACGCTCGTCCCGCGAAGGATCTTCGACGACCCGAGGGCCTCCCAGGAGTAGGCGTTGCCATCGCCGTCGAAGCCGTCCCCGCTGAAAGACTGGCCGTCTCTGCTGATGCCGCCGGTGGTGGCGATGCTGCTGAGCGCGACGGACGCCGTGGATCCTTTCACCGGCTGGTCGGCGAAGAAGAAGGTGAGCGACTCACCGCCCGCCCCGATGTTCGACTCGTTCGCGATGGTGAGCGCCACGACGTCGATACCCGTGAGGTGTGTGGTCGCGAGCACGACAGACTCGAAGCCCTCGTCGAGGGCGATCACCGGGGCCTTGGACACGACCGCGCTCAGAATACCGATGTTTGAGTTGTTCGGCAGCGTGATGCTCGCCAGTTGCTTGCCGTGGAGATTGCGGACATAGGCAAAAATGTGGGCCGGCGTGGGGACCAGATTGCCCAAATAGTTGATCCGTTCGGGCTGCGTCTTGAGATTCAACTCACCGGCAAAAGGCCGAGGCGTTGGAACCGGCGCCGCTATTTCCACAAACGTGATGGGAGATTTCGCTATCAGCGCCTGATTCGCCTTCAGATCCGCCTTATATCCGGCGATTTGGGTCTTCAGGTTATTGAGGAATTGGGAGTCTCCTTCATACTCCCTTTCATACCTATGAATCAGTCGGATGTTTTCTTTGATTTGGTACTGAAGTGCCGCATTAGCTGCCGGGAGATCGGATGCCAACGGGGCCGTTGTGTTTTCCCAAAAGTACTTGCCACCGTTGGTGGTGCCAGATAGCACAGACACGCTCTCGTTCCACTGCTGCTCCGGTGTCAAGGCATCCTTCGCACGGACCCACGTGCCTGCGGAGGCAACATAGATGCCATTATATTGTTCGTTGGTTTGGTTTTTCACCAGCACGCGATCGCCTTCGGCCAGTTGCACGCCGTCAATTATTTGGAGACCTAAATATGTCTCCGCAGTGAGAGCCTGGTTAGAGTTTTGCAAACTCGCAGTGGTGGCAACTCTCATCGGCAATTTCGCATTGGCCCCGGGAGTCGTCATGGACGTCATGGAAGCGGGCACCCTTGGATTTGACGGCTGCGGCGGGCCGTCGCTCCCCCAGTCGTGGAACGACTGCGTCCACGTCTCCGTGGTGCCGTCGGTGAAGGTCAGCGTGATGTCCTGCGACAACTGGTTGCCATTGGCCGCGCCGGCGAGGTAGAGATAGTCGGACTTGTCGGCATCAACGCTGACCTGGATCGGGACAAAAGACATGGCCCGGACGAAGTTCTTGGGGTTATTCGTCGAGTTATTTGCACTGAATACTTGGTTGTCCGCCGTGGGGATGGGGCCGATCGGGAACGAGATGCCGTTGTAAGTGATGGGCGTGCCGGCAATGGGCCCGTTCGTAGCCGAGCCGGTATAGTCGGAGTTGTAGTAGTTGCCGTGGTAGTCGAAGCCCTGGGTGTTTGGTACCTGCCACGGCTGTGTCGAGATACCAAACGAGTTGAAGTTGTTCGAGAGGTCGATCGGCGTCGAGATCGAGATCGGGGCCGACGTGGATGAGGTCGCTCCGACAGAGGCCGCGGCTGGCTGGGTCGCATGCTCCAGTCGCAGGCGCACGCTGTACAGGCCGTAGGGAACGAGATACTCGTGGGAATAGCCCCCGTCCACACCGATCGGGATCCGGGCTTCTGGAAACCACTGGCCCAGTGATCCGTCCGGAAGGTTCTGGGCTTTTTCCACCACGATCGTGGCACCGGTGCGGACGCGGGCGTCCACGGTTCCGGCGAACCGCACCGGCTTCCCGGCCTGGAAATGAGCCCGGAGTTGGTCGGGCTGGACCTCGCCGTTCACCGTGCCGGGGAACAGATGGCTCGCGTAGATCGGGTTGGCCTTGAGGTCTGCAAGTTGCGTCGGTGTCAGCTTGTTCGTTTCGGACGAGATGATCATCGGGGTGTTGGCCGACAAGCCCTGCGCCGCTTCGGCGGGGTCCGCAACGGCCTGCATCTCGAGATACGCACGATCCGAATGGCGGCCGCCGAGTGGGACTCTGGTCGTGAACTGCGTCGGGGTGGGGCTGTTCGCGAGTTGCGCGCGGGCTTGTGTTCCAAGATCGATGAAGGAGGCGGCGCTGGTGATGGTGTAGCTCAACCGGCTCAGGGACGCCGCTCTCTCAAACCCGTCGTATAAGCGAGCCTCGCCGGCACCGGTCTTGTTGGCACCCCAGATTCTGGCGCCGCTCACCGCTCCACCTTCCACGCTCGCGACTCCGTGCACGGTCCGCGGCACGCTGTAGAGCAGCGTCTTGCCGTCCTCGCGGGCCACCTCGACCGAGTAACGGTCGCTCGCGACGCCGCCGCCGTCGACCGCGTCTTTCCACGAGATCGTGGTTCCAAGGCCCTCTTTGTAGCCGCCAATGACCGCGTCCACGACCTTGCCGGGCACCGTGCCCGCCGCCGGAGTCGGGGCGGTGGCGCCGCCCGCCTTGTCGATAGAGATGATTTCGAAGGCGGCCATCGTGCCCCGAGCGTTGCCGGAGGGCGTCCAGCGGACGATGTCGGTGAACAAGATGTTTCGAATCGGCACGGTGGTCTGGTTCAGCACGTTGGTCGCGACCGCGGCTTCCGCCGGAATCGTCAACCATGCATTCTGGGCCGGCAACCACTTCTGCAGCGTGCCCCCGTGAACATTGGTCACCACGAAGCCCTGGGAACCCTGGCCCAGAAGATGCGACGCCATCAGCTCGACAGTCTGCCCGTCCGTAGCGTCGAGCATCACCGTCCGCAGGCCGTTGACCTTGACGGCGAAACTCGTGGCGGCACTCTTGAGCCCGGCGGTGTTCTCGGCCGTCGCCGTGATATCATGCAAGCCATTGGCAAGCCGTGGCGCCTTGAACTCCCACGCGCCCGTCTTGGCGTCGCTCTGCACCTGA
>CANNLB010000394.1 GCA_947505565.1 Acidobacteriota bacterium
AGGCCGTTGGAATCGGCATAGCGCGCGACGTCGAGCCAGTGGCGACCCCAGCGTTCGCCATAGCGGGAGGAGGCCAGGAGGCGGTCGATGACTTTAGCGTAGGCGTTGGGCGAGGCATCGGCGAGGAAGGCCTGGACTTCAGCGGGGGTGGGTGGAAGGCCGGTGAGATCGTAGCTAGCGCGGCGGAGCAGGGTGCGCTTGTCGGCGGGTGGGGCGGGGGAGAGGCCTTTGGCTTCGAGGGCGCTGAGGAGAAACTGATCGATGGGGGAGCGGGCCCATTGGGTGTTTTTCGTCATCGGGGCCATGGGTGCTCTCGGCGGCACGAAGGCCCAGTACTTTTGGGGCGTGGCGGGGGCGACGGAGACGGTGGAGTTGCCCCACGGGGCACCCATCTGGATCCACTGGGCGAGCAGGGCGGCGTCGGGATCCTTCATCTTCGGCCCGGGGGGCATTTTCAGGGGGCCGGCCGAATGGCGGACGACTTTTAACAGGAGACTGTCGGCAGCATTGCCCGGAATGAGCGCGGGGCCGCGGGTGCCGCCTTGGAGGGCGAGTTCCCGAGCGTCCAGCCGGAGGCCACCCATAACGGGCTGGCTCGTGGCGGAGTGGCAGCCGAGGCATTGCGCAACCAGGAGGGGGCGGATGTTTTTTTCAAAAAACGCGGGGCCATCCTCCTGCGCCAGAAGCGGTAACACGGAGAAGCAGACGGCCAACGAGAGAACGAACGGGCGCAACATAACCGTGATGCTATCACTGCTGACTGGCGGCGTGGGCTTCGAGTGCGGCGGTGAGCGCGCTGGCGGAGGGAGCGGCTTGGCCATGTACGAGTTCATGCCAGCGGCAAGGCACTGTTCGCGGTCGGCCGGCCACGGCGTACGCCGTCATGGCGACGGTGGGGAGGCTGCCGCCGCTGGCGCGGTAGCGGCGGGTGGCTTCCAGCTCATCGAGCACCGGCATTTGAACATCTATCAAGAGGCGGTCGAACTCCGCTTCTCGGTCGGCGAGCAGCGCTTGGCCGTCGTTGACTAGTGCCGTGACCGCATTAGGAACGTTATCGGCAAATAGAGGCTAATGCTTAATCAAATTTTAGATCGATGCGCGGTCCGACGGATTGAACATGGGCAATTCGCTTGGTTCCCGCCGGAAGACGACTTAGAGAAACACTATAACTCCGCTCTACGGATTCTCCAGCGTCGAGGTAACTGAACAACGGACGGTCGAGCATCCGTCCGCGTCGAAGGAGTTCCGGATAAGGCTGGTGAAGCCCGGTGGACCCAAATTCAAGGCCGCGTGCGATGGGCCGACCTTTGGCGACATCCCGCCATAGGTTCAGCCACGGATACTCGCTCGTCTTCCAGAGATACGCCAGCACAAGCCCCGAGGAGGGGCTAGCTGCTGTTACCCATCCGGTGGGGCCTTCGATGATGTAGGAGACGACGTTGGGAAGTGGGTCCGAGGTCAGGTGGCGGAGGTCCGCGGTGTGAGCCTTGGGAAAGGGTTGGGGCGCTTGATTGGGCGTGGTTTGCGCGAAGCCGAGCCCGGCGTTGGCGTCGATAAAAGTCTGTTCGTCCAGAAACGGCGGCGCGATGGTCGGGTGCTGAACCATGTTGTAAACCCGTCCGGTGGGATTCCGATTGGTCACGCGTTCCCGTACCGCTAACGTGGCACCGCTCAGGGTCATCTCCCGTTCGATGCCAAGGTTGGCGATCGGGAGAGCGGCCGTCATCGTCCGCGACCCGGTTGCCTTCCAAAGAACTCTCGGCGCTTCCCCGTGGTAAGGAACGCCACGAGCAATCTCGGCTTCCGATGGCGCGCCCCAGCGGTCCAGGCAAACGAAGTGACCTCGCAGCGGCTCCTCCTTCGGCTCGACATTTTGGACCCACGTGAACGGATTGACCGTCGAGCCGGTGAGGTGGAAATCGACGAGGGAGCCGCCGCGAAGGTCGAAGGAGACGGAGGCTTCTGGGGAGGAGATCGTGAGCATGGGGAGAGGCGCGGCCGGACTGAGAACGACGGAAGTCAGCAGCGTGGTGGCGAGGCGTCGGGTCATGCGGGTGAATTTATCATGATTTCGCGGAGGGCGTTGGCCAAGGCTGGGAGATCGCTTGTCTGTAGACAGGTGGGATTGATGAGGATTTTGCCTAGGTGAAGCTCAGAAGGGTCGATGTGGACGGCGGGGGAGCCATTCTGGAGTGCGAAACAAGCTTGGCGAGCGTGGGGAAGGGCAAGGGCCAGGCGGGGCACCGTTTCGAGCCGCAGGGAGAACGCGACCTCGGGAACGAGGGCACAAAGCTCGTCGAGAGTCTGCAACCAACGCCTTTGCCGGGAGTCGTCGGACTCGGCGGCGAATCGTTCCAGCGCGACGAGCAGGCCGACGAGTGTCTCCTTGCCGACCTTACACGTACGCCCAAGGCCGTGGGTGGGCAACCCGGGCAGACGGTGCTTGTCGATGAGGTTGGCGGGCGGATTCCAATGCTCCCAATCGAGGTCGAGATCGAGATTTTGCAATATGGCCGACATGATCAGGTCGCGGCGGCCGCAAAGAATTCCCGAGCCCTGAGGACCCGAGATCGCCTTGCCGCCGGAAAAGGCGACCAGGTCGGCTCCGGCGGCGATCAATGCTTGCAAATTAGAGACGGGAGGAAGTTGGGCGGCGGCATCGACCAGGACGGGTAAACCATGTTCGTGCGCCACGGCGACTACCTCGGCGAGCGTGGGCCGCGAATGCGAGGAATCGACATAGAGGATCGCGACCGTAGCGGGAGTGATCGCCGCGGCGATCTCCCACGGCTCGGCGTCGCGGACGCCCGCCCCGGCGTAGCGGTCCGGCAGGCCCACTTCCACGAGGCGCACCCCGGCGGCGCGGACCGCGTGGTCGTAGGCGTTGCGCTGGCTGCGGACGACGATGACTTCGGGCTGTGGCCCGGTGACATCCGGAAGTTGCGCCATGCGCGCCGGGTTGAGGCCGGCGACGCAAGCGGCGGTCCCCAGCAGTAGGCCGGCCGCGGCACCGGTGGTGACGATGCCGGCTTCGGCTCCGGTGATGCGCCCGATGACGCGGCTCGCCGCGGCCTGCAGTTCCGCCATGTCGACGCACTGGGTGGCCGCCTCGGCCATGGCGGCGATCACTTCGGGAGCCAGGAAGCCGCCGGAGACGCGGGTGGATGGTCCTTTGGCGTTAATAATCCGCGGGACACCGAGGTCGGAGTAAATAGCCATGTCCACTTAGGATAATGGAGTTAGGCCGCCGAGCGGTTAACCAGGTTGTTGCGGGGCTCGGCAGCGTTCCGTATGAAGAACGCGTGCGAGAAGGCGCTGGCCACCATCCGGTAATCGCGCTGGGTGGGCGATTGGATCAGCCGCTGCAGCGTTTGCCGAAGACGAGGCAGGTCTAGCAGCTCGGCGATCGCCGCCTGGTTGGCAAAGCTTTCCATTGCCGCTTGCGCGTGGGCCAACTTTGGCAGAAAAACCGAGCTCGCCTCGTGATTAGGATGCAGGCGGATGCTATCCGGTAACAAGCCTTCCATCGCCCGACGCAGGGGACGTCGGTTGCAAAAGATCCTTGGCGGCAGAGACAAACAGGTACGGATGAAAGCTGGATCCAAGGTCGGATCGAGGACCTGCATCCCATGCGCACCGGCCAGGGCGGACCAGTGGAAAGTGTCATTGCGGTTAAGAAGGGCGACGCGAGGGTGTGGGTTGGCATCCAGACGGCGTTGGGTGTGGCGAAGGAGTTCAGCAAAACCATGTTCTTGCACAAACGCTGGACGAAGCAGCGAAGAGGAATCGCTCGCACTCGGCGACGGGAACCAGGAACGTTTCCACCAAGCCGGACCTCCGCCCCAGGACACGGTCGCGCCGCCGCCTTGGCCCATCAACAGGGCGGTGTGTCCCAGTGCCTGGGCTTCGGCTAGCAAAGGCAACTGCCAAGGCGGATGGCGATGACAGTCCGGCGAGCCGGTGATCACCACCGCCGCCTGCCAGGCCGCAACCGGGCATTGCGACGAGGCCGAGATCAGGCGAATGCTCAGGTTGGCATGCCATTTGGCGAGGCTGCTGAGGCGAGGGGTAAGAGTCGCGGCGACGGTGAAAGCCACGAGATTCTCGCCTGCTGGATAGAGTAATCGAGCGGCCGTCGCGGTAACCGCCGCGGAGTTGAAGCCGCCGCTCAACGTGGTGGCCGGGCGGAGGGCCGAACGAATTCGGGATTCGACGGCCTGCCGAAAGCTCGCCTCGAACAGCAGCTGATGATCCTCCGCCGATCCTCGGGCAAGCGGTAGGTGGCAGTCGATCTTCGCGTAGGCGAGCACTTGACAACTCTCCGCCGTCAGCAGCAGCGCATGGCCGGGCGCGAGCCGGCG
>CANNLB010000395.1 GCA_947505565.1 Acidobacteriota bacterium
GCCGAGAGGGGATGGTCCATGGGGTAACTACTCAGTGTAGCTGGCCCGGCGGGGTAGGGTGTTGCCATCGCCGGGCCAGCGTCACGATTTATTGGTAGTTAACGCCCTTGAAGTTCAGGGCGGTGTGGAGGAATAAGCCGAGGTCGAGGTTCGGGGCGGTAAAGCGGCTGGGATCACTTGCAACGCCAACGCCAATTTGGCCAGTGGGGACGAGATCACCGCCGCCTCCGGGGGCTGCCGTATTGCGCGGCAGCGCCAGGAGGGTGGAAGCGGGAACCGTGAAACGACCGGCACCGCCCCGTTCGTAGCAGTAGAAGCCGGCACCGGCCTTGTTTGCCCCATCAAAGGAGAAGCCGAAGATGAAGACCGTCGAGTTGGCTCCGGCACCACTCCAGGTTATCTCTTGCCCGTTGGCCCGATTGACGTTAACGACAGCAGCTTCGTTGCTCCATGTGAAATTCCCGGGGATGGTCAGCTGAGAGCGGAAACCGCCCACGGTTGCTCCCGAGCCGTTGTCGACCGTGAAGGCCCCGGCGTCGAGGAACGGCCCGGACGCCGCGCCGCCGCCGGGAAGGCCGGGGATGCTAGGCAGGCCGGGAATGGAGGAAAGACCGGTCGAGAACGTGGCGAAGTAGCCGCCGGTGGTGGCTTCCTTCAGGATTTCTCGGGTACCGGTTGGACCTGTCACGTTCAGCTTGGGGCCGGCATCGAGGGGGGTGCCGACGATGGGGTCGGCGGGCAGACCGGTCGCTTGGTCGCTGCTGGCGAAAGTGAGGCATGTGCCGGGGGGCAACGACTCATTCGCGGCGAACTGCGAGGCGGCGAGTTGGGCGGCGTTGTAACGATAGAACGTCCCGCTGCCGGCGTCGATCTTGATTTCCTGGGTGCCGAGCGGGCCGAGCGAAAGCTTCGAAGAAATCCGGGAGAGGCTGACGTCGCCGATGCTCAGGGTGCCTCCGCTCAACACCTTCTGCAGATCGGAGTCAGAGAAGGGGGTGCCGGTTGAGCAGAGTCCGCCACGTTCGCTGATGGCGAGGTAGGTGGAGTTGCTGACGATGTTGCCTATTTTTACGGTTAACGGGGTGTAGCAGCCGAGAATGCCTCCGGGAACGTCGAAGACGATTTGATCGATCGCGGCGCAACAGCCCGAGCGGCCGCGATACCGGACGACGGCCGGCCGGCCACCGACAAGGACTTCGACGGGAACGTTTTGGTCGCCGGCGGCGGGGCCAGCGGCATCATCACCGGTGATGGGGCCGAGGCCGGTGCCCCAGAGAGTAATCGTCTGGCCGGGCCGGGCGGAGGCCAGGATCGAGTTAATGGGCTGATCGGTTTGCGAGTTGAAATTCTGGGCGATGCCGGGGCCGCTGCCGCCTTGGTTCGACGTAAAAATGCCGAAGCTGGATCGGACGATGTTAACCGGAAAGTTGGCGCTGGTCTGGCCGCCGAAGCTGACGGTGAGTTGGCCCGCGCCGATCAGGGTGTTGGACGGGATGATGGCTCCCACCTGCGTGGCGAGGCTGTAGGTCAGGATCAGGTCGACGGTGGTGCCACCGGTGGTGAGTTTGGCCGAGGTACCGCCGAGAGTAGTGCGGAGGGGGAAGCTGGCGGCTTGGGCAATGGCCGCTGGGCCGATGTTGCGGCCGAAGATAGCGATCATCGAGCCCTGCGCCAAGCTGCCGTTAGGTAGGGCCGGCAATGCGTAGCTAGCGGTGTTTAGGGCACCGGTGACGACGGGTTGCGCCGCGGCGGCGGTAACCAGAAGGCTTACCATGCCGAGGAGAGGGAGTATGCGTCTCATACGGTGATCATACGCCCAAACTAGTCTTTTGGCGCAATCCCAAGTGCCTTCATTTTGCGATAGAGATGGCTTCGCTCGAGTCCGAGTAGCTCGGCTGTGCGACTGACGTTGCCCTTGGCTTCTTCGAGCTTCTTGACGATGTACTCTCGCTCGGCGGCTTCGCGAACTTCCTGGAGACTGGAGAAAGTTTCGACGGGGGCGCGGCGGGAGGTGGGCAACGGGATGTGCCGAGCGTCGATCTTGACCTGCGGATTCATGATGACGATTCGCTCGATTAGGTTACGGAGTTCCCGCACGTTGCCCGGCCAGGCGTAATCCTGGAGCAGGCCGATGGCGTCAGCCGAAAGCTCTTTCGGTTTGCGGCCATAGGCGGTGGTGAACTCGCGCAGAAAGTGCAGGGCGAGGTGCGGGACATCTTCGACGCGGTCCCGCAGCGGCGGGACGTAGAAGGGGATTACGTTAAGACGATAAAAAAGGTCTTCGCGGAAGTTGCCGCGGTCGATTTCCTGTTCCAACTGCTTGTTGGTGGCGGCGATGACACGGCAATCGACATGAATACTTTCATTGGCGCCGAGCGGTTCGACCCGCTGCTCGTCGAGTACGCGGAGAACTTTGGCTTGCGTGCGGAGACTCATGTCGCCCACCTCGTCGAGGAAGAGCGAGCCGCCGTCCGCCTTTTGGATCTTGCCGATTTTGTCTTCGCTAGCTCCGGCGAACGAACCGCGGCGGTGGCCGAAGAGTTCGCTTTCTATCAAGTCTTCCGGGATCGCGGCGCAATTGACTTCGACAAACGTTTCTTTCGATCGTTGGCTAAGGGCGTGAATCGCATGGGCGACCAGCTCTTTGCCGGTGCCGCTTTCGCCGAAGATGAGGACACGGCCGTTGGTGGCTGCCATCAGGCCGAGCTGCTGGCGCACGGCTTTCATGGGGACGCTGTCGCCGATGATGGGGTAGCGGGTGGCGGACTCGCCGAGGCGGGAGAGTTCGCCCGCCATGCGGCGCTGTTGGATGGCGTTACGGATGACGACGAGAACTTTTTCGATGGTGAGCGGTTTTTCGAGGAAGTCGAAGGCTCCGAGCTTGGTGGCGCGAACGGCGGATTCGATGGTCGCGTGCCCGGAGATCATCACTACGGCGGGGCGGTCGGCTTCGGTGCGCTCCTGGATACGGTTGAGAACCTCCATGCCATCGAGGCCGGGCATCCAAACGTCGAGCAGGACGCAGTCGAAAATCTGTTCGGCCAGACGCGCAAGTCCAGCCTCTCCGCTGGAGGTGGACTCGGTGATGTAGCCTTCATCTTCGAGAACGGCGCACAGTGTTTCCCGTATGCCGGGCTCGTCGTCAATGACCAGAATGTGATGGCGCTTCATGCGCTGGTGGTAACCTCTTCCGCTGCAAGCAGCGGTATCTCAATGATAAAGCGAGCGCCGGACGGAGCGTTATCCTCGACGCGAATCTGGGCGTGATGATCGCTGAGGATATGGTTGACGATGGCGAGTCCAAGGCCGGTTCCGCGATTCTTGGTGGAGAAGTAGGGGAGGAACAGCTTCTCCTTATCGTCGGCGGAGATGCCGCAGCCGGTATCGGCGATGGTAAGTTCGACCGATTCGGGGTTGGGGGACGACGTCGAGACGAGCAGGCGGCGCAGGGGCGCATTCTCCATGGCTTCGGCGGCGTTGTCCACGAGGTTGACAATCACCCGCTTGAACTGTTCCCGGTCGATGTTCAGCGGAGGCAGGGAGGGCGCCAGGCTTTTGGTGATGGCGATGGAGTCGAGACGTCCGGCGAAGACGGCGAGCGCGGTTTCAACGACTTCGTTGAGATCGGACGATTGCGGCTGCGCGGCGGGGAACCGGGCGAATTGGGAGAACTCATCGACCAGCGTTTTCACGGTTTCGACCTCATGAGCGATGGTGCGGGTTGATTCCCGAATGACGCGGGCGAACTCGGCCGTGGTCGGGGATTTATCCAGATGACGGGCGATGCGCTCGGCGCTGAGGGCGATGGGCGTGAGCGGATTCTTGATTTCGTGGGCAATGCGGCGGGCTACCTCGTGCCAAGCGGCAGCTTTTTGGGCGCGAAGCAGTTCGCTCGTATCCTCGAGGACGAGGACGAAGCCGGAGGTGACGCGTTGGTCGATGGGGGCGACGGTGACGGAAAGGTGGACGGTACGGCCGTTGAGGGCGAGATCGAGTTGGCGGGAGGCGACGCCGGTCCGGCGGGCGCGATTCATTAAGTAGCGAAGTTCGGTTGCGTCTTCAGGGCCGAAGAGGTGCTCAAGGCGCATGGAATCGATGATGCGGACGCCTGGCAACATTTGCTGCAGGGCGCTGTTCACAGTTTGAATCTGTCCGTCGGGTGTGATACTGATGACGCCGGTGGGGATCGACTCCAGGATCGTCTCCGTGAAGCGACGCCGGGCTTCGAGTTCGCGGCTTGAGGTTTCGAGCGCCTGGGTCATCTCGTTGAAGGCGCGGATGAGCGTCGCGAGTTCGTCTATGGCTCCGACGTTGATGCGGTGATTGAGGTTTCCGGCGCGGACTTCGCGGGCGGCG
>CANNLB010000396.1 GCA_947505565.1 Acidobacteriota bacterium
ATCGCCACCGTCTCCCAAACACCACCAGGCTGGTACGGCTTCACGCTCGGCCCCCCGATTTCGCCGGCCAGCAGCCCGCTCGAAGCCAACGCGTAGTCTCGGACCATTTCGCCATCCATGCGGAAGCGAGGGCCCCGGCTCAGCAGCCGATTCTCCGGATCCTGCGCGAGTTTCTCGGGCGTCGAAACGGCGGCTTGCCGATACGTCGCCGACATCATCACTTGTTTATAGAATCGCTTCACGTCCCAGCCGCCCTCGCGAAAATCCACCGCCAGCCAGTCGAGCAATTCCGGGTTCACCGGTGCCTGGCCCTGGCTGCCAAAATCCTCGGCGGTACGAACCAGCCCGTCGCCGAACAGCTCCTGCCACATGCGATTGACGGCCACGCGGGCGGTCAACGGATTCTCCGGCCGCAGCAGCCATTGGGCCAGCCCCAGGCGATTGCGCGGAAGATCAGCCCCCATCGGCGGCAGCACGCTGGGCGTATTCGCCTCTACCTTTTCGCGCTTCTGGTCGTAAGCGCCGCGATAGAGAATATTGGCGAACGGCATCGAACCCGACCGTTCCTGCATCACGTGCGTCACCGCCCCGCGGCGCGTGATCGCCTTGGCTTCGAACTGTAATTTGGCCTGCTCGGCGGCCAGTTTGGGGTAGGTTCCATCGCGGTGAAACAGATAATAAGTCCGCAGCGCCTCGCGGTCGTCGCCCTTTCGAATGGCCGGCCAGTCGGCCAGCACCCGGGCCTCCGTTTCGCTCACGACGCGCTTCAAAATACGGAAGTCGGCGATCTCTCCGCCGGCCAGCGACTTGCCCAGCAACAGCGGCGCGCCAGAGTCGATCCGTCCCGGAAGCCGCACGTTTTGGTTGCCCGCGCCCTGGGTCGGAACGGCCTTGCCGTTCAGGTAAAGGCTGAGGCCAGACTGGTGCCGGGTGCCATCGTAAGAAACGACCAAATGATTCCACGAGCCTTGCGCCATCTGGCTCAAATGGCCGGCGCGAATCTCGATGTTCTTGCCGTCGTCCCCGATCAGGCGGAAGGCGGGCACGCGCGAGCCGACGTCGATCATCCAACCGCGCCCCTTGTCCTCGGCGTCCTGCTGCGCCGCCACGGTGTAGGGCTGCTCGGTCTTCGGGAAGAAGAAAGAGACGGCGATCGTGAACGCCTGGTCGGCCAGCAGAGTGGGCGCCTTGACGACGGGCACCCCTTCGTTCTTTTCAAAACGCAGAGGGGCCTTCAGTACGTAGAGCTCATCTTTCGCGGCCAGCGGAGCCCCGGCGATCGACTTGCTCCGCGACGAACCAAGCCACTCTTCGAACTGCGGGTCGACCCTGGTTCGCCGTTGCTCGAGTTCGGATTGCAGAGCCCGGCGCCGGGCGGAAATCTGGTCCCAGCGCTCTCGATCCTCCGGCCGCGGAACGACGAGAACAGGCGGCGTATCGGGGATATTGTCGTCCATCACGTTCTGCGTGGTGTTGCGGAAGAACGCCCCCAGCGAGTAGAAATCTTTCTGGGTGATCGGGTCGAACTTGTGATTGTGACAGGCCGCGCAGCCCACCGTCATGCCAAGCCAGACAGCCCCGACCGTATCAGCCCGATCCTTGGCATAGATCTCTGCGTATTCGTCCTCGATCAAGCCCGCCTCGTTGGTGGTGGGGTTACAACGCTGAAAGCCAGTCGCCACCCGTTGGTCGAAGGTCGGCTGCGGGAGTAAATCGCCAGCGAGCTGCTCGGTCGTGAAACGATCAAAAGATAGGTTTCGATTGAACGCGCCGATAACCCAATCGCGGTAGGGCCACATCTCGCGATAGTTATCGACGTGGATGCCGTGGGTGTCGGCGTAGCGCGCCGCGTCGAGCCAATAGCGGGCCCGGTGTTCCCCATAACGGGGCGAAGCAAGCAGGCGGTCGAGCAGCTTCACGTAAGACCCATCGGCGAGGAACTGATCGAGATCGGCCTTCGTCGGCGGCAGTCCCGTCAGGTCGAGCGCGGCGCGGCGAGCCAGGATTCGCTGGTCGGCTTCAGCGGCCGGCTTCAGGCCCTTCAGCCGGTTGCGGACGAGGACGTCGATCGGATTGCCCTCGGCCACGGCGGGCCGCACAGGGGCTTCGTAGGCCCAGTGGGCGGTCCACGGAGCGCCCTCGTCGATCCAGCGCTTGAGCGTGGCGATTTGTTCAGACGACAGTTTTTTATGGGACGACGGCGGCGGCATCATGCGCTGCGCCCGGGTCTCGGTGACCCGCGCAAGAATCGCGGCGCGATTACCAACCAGCGAGTCCTTCTGGTCCAAACGAAGGCCAGCCATGCGCGTACCCGCGTCGGGGCCGTGACACTGAAAACAGTTGTCAGCCAGGATCGGCCGAACTTCGCGTTGATAATCGACGGCCAGCAGAAGGCAGGCCGAACCAGCAAACAGGAGCAGCGTACGCATTGCGTCTATTCTATGCCTCTATCGTCTCCGGATCAGCGACACCCCGACGCTGTTGCACCCACGTACCCAGGTCGTCGAGCAGACTGTAAGCAACCGGGGTCAGAATTAGCGTCAGCAGCAGGGACAAGCTTTGGCCGCCGATGACGATTATCGCGATCGAGCGGCGCTCTTCGGCGCCGGGGCCAGTGCCAAGGGCCAAAGGCATCATACCGGCCACCAGCGTGATCGTGGTCATCAGAATCGGGCGGAGACGGTCTTTGTTCGCCTGCAAAATAGCCTCTGCCCGGCCCAAGCCCTCCCGCCGCAAGTTGTTCGTGTGGTCGATCTGCAAAATGCTATTTTTCTTCACCACGCCGAACAAAACCAAAATCCCGAGCGCGGAGTACAAGTTCAGCGTTTCGCCGAAAAGCCACAACGAAAGGAAGCCAAACGGGACGGCCAACGGCAGGCTCAGCAGAATCGTGACCGGATGCAACAGGCTTTCAAACTGCGACGCCAGAATCATGTACATGAAGACGATCGAGAGCGCAAAGGCGAGGAGAAACTCGTTCAAAGTCCGTTCAAATTCGCGACCACGGCCAATGATCGTCGTCGAGTACGAAGCGGGCATATGCATCGCTTCAGCGGCCTTGAACATCTCGGGCAGCCGATCGCCGAGGCCGTAGCCGGGCAGGATGTTGGCGCGAATGCCCACCTGCCGCTGACGGTCTAAACCCTCAATGCGATACGCCGAAATGGCCTCCTTCATCTCCACTACGTTATCGAGCCGAACCAGCCCGAGACGGGCTTTGGTCGAAGGGACATAGAGTTTCGAAACGGTCGCCATCGAGTTGCGATCCGTATCCTTCAGACGGACTTCAACGTCGTACTCCTCGGCGATTTTTTCGTCGCGGAAGCGGGAAACTTCGTCGTCGCCGCCCACCATCAAGCGCAGCGAACTGGCGATGTCCGAGGCGTCCACACCCATGTCCGCGGCACGATTACGATCGATCACCACGCGGAGCTCCGGCTTGTTGATGCGCAGCGTCGTATCGACGTCAGCCAGACCCGGAATCGTCATCGCCGTCTTGCGAAGCCGCTCGGAGTATTTGAAAAGTTCGCTGATTTCGGGGCCGCGGATGACAAAATCGATGTCGTAAGGCGCAGAGCCTTGATTGAGCGATTGGATGTTGCCGACGCGGCAGCGCAGGTCGGGGAACTGCTTCAACTTCGCGCGCACGGCGATCATGACCTCACGTTGGGAGTAAATCCCTTGGAAGGCTTGCGCCGGGTGGCCCTCCAGCGTTTTGCGCCACAGGCGCGACAGGGAAAAAACGCGTTCTTCAATGTCTTCGAGAGCCAGATAGATCCGCCCGCTATTGACGCTTTGCAGATACCCGGAACCGACCACGGCGACAACATGCTTGATGCCGGGCATCGGCTTGAGTTCGAGATAGATGCGGTCCAGAACTTCCTGCATCGCCTGCAGGCTCGTGCCCTCCGGGGTGTTGATGCTGACTTCGATTTCGCTTTCGTCGACATTGGTCGGCAGGTACTCCTGCCGAACGAGGCGGAACAACGGAACGGTGCTGCAGATCGTGAGAACGCCAAGCGAGGCGATGATGAGACGGTGGCTCATCGCCCATCGCAACAGCTTCATGTAGAAGCGCTCAATGGCCCCATAAAGGCCCTCGCTTGAGGCGTGCAAGCCTTCGCCCTGCTTCAGCATCCGCGAGCACATCATGGGCGTCAGGCTGAAGCTGACGATAAGCGAGACAAGAATCGCCACCGTCGCGGTGACGCCGAACGAGTACAGAAACCGGCCCGAAATCGACGACATGAACGAGACGGGAAGGAACACGACGATGAGGCTGAGGGTGGTCGCCATCACCGCCAAGCCAATGTCCTTCGTCGCCCGGACCGCCGCTT
>CANNLB010000397.1 GCA_947505565.1 Acidobacteriota bacterium
GGGTCGGACGAAGGTGGGGAGAGCCCGCGGTTGGGATTTTGTGCCGCGTTGGGAAAGTTGGAGGGGGGTGTCGCGGGGCGATTTGGTTTCGCATTTTAGGAACACGCGCACAACGGACTCGCTTCGGCCCGGCAGGATGGGCGAGTTCCTCGCCCGTTGGGGCCGTGCCTGCGCGGCCTGTGCGCTTTAGGTGTGGCAATCGGCGCTTCGTTCTCACCTTTATAGACCTTCGATTCGTTTTGTTGCTCCTGATTGTCGGTAATCCAAACGCCGATCTTGGTCGTGTTCGAACTTTAAGGGTCCGTCCGCCGGCAGAGGAGAGAGCCGCCTTCCAGCAGATGCAACACAATAATGGATGCCGATGGTCGGGTAGTACTTCGCGCGAACGGCAACCCCTTCGTTGCCGCGGACGGTGAGTTCATGGGAGCGTTCGGAGACCGGGCGTGCCGGAGCGTTTGCATTCGGAACGGGATAGAATCAGGAGATGAGACCACTGACGGTGGAACTGATTCCTGATTTGGAATTGGGTGGATTTACGGCGCGGGTGCCGGACATTCCGGCCTACGGAGAGGGCGAGACCGAAGAGGGGGCCGTGAAATTAGCGCTGGCGGCGTACATTGAGGCGTTCGGGCTGGATGATGCGATGGCGCGTTTGAATCCTCCGAGTTCCCTGCGTCAGATCGATATCGAGTTGGAAGACTTAGTTCGTGCCTAGACTGCCCCGTCCTTCTGGGATGGAGATGGTGCGGTTTCTCCAGGCACAGGGTTTCGCCGTAGCGCGAATCCGGGGCAGTCACCATGTTATGGAGAAACAATCGGCTAGGACCACGGTGCCGGTTCACGGCAGCGAGATTCTGAAGATTGGTAGTTTTGAGGAACACGCGCACAACGGACTAGCTTCGGCCTGTGCGCTTTGCGGGGGATTTTGAGGGACATCGATATGAGCGCGGCTGAGTTCACGCGAATTTGGTGACATTGGGTTCCCGCTGATTTCCAGATTTTCCGCCCGGCAAGCCAGATGGAATCGGGCTTCGAGGTAGCGCTGCGATGGTACTTCGGTGAGCTCGAGATGGAACGGCGAGGAGATTTTGCTTGCCTGTGCTTATCCGATCGGAACTTATTACGGCATGACCGCGAGAGAGTTGAAGCGTTGGCTGGCATCGAAATGCTGTGCTTTTTTCGGGGATCGTCGTTGGCTGCTTCCGCGCCAATGGAGCACCGAGCTTGCGCTTGGCCCCGACACGGAGCCGCGAAGCGCGTGGAGCACAACCTGCGCTGGAAGTGGGAATACGAGGGAACTGTAAAAGAAATTGACGGTGCGGAGTTTGCCGAATCGATTTCACAACACTTACGCGACGCGAAGTTCGGCAGAACCGCGTTTTCTCGGCTTCACGACAATCTCTACATCGTGCCCGAGTGCGACGAGGAATCGCATCAGCCGTTCGACCGAGTAGCCGCGGAACTGGCCTGCCAGCATAGCGGACACCTTGGGTTGATCGATGCCCATGAGATCAGCCGCGGTCGCTTGGGTCAACTTCCGTTGCCGGATGGTCTGGTGAATCTTAACGACCAAGCCGGCCTTGATCAGGTGTTCGCCGGCGTCGGGCAGGCCGAGGTCCGCGAAGACGTTTCCCGAACTGGGTTCTTGCTCAAGAGCTTTTGTTTTCAGCATGTCTTTACCTCACTGCGCAATTGTTTCAGCCGTTGGCGTACCAACTCTATCTCGGATTGTGGCGTCGCGATACCAGCCTTGGACTTCTTCTGAAACGCGTGGATCACGTAGATGACATCCCCGATAGAGACGGTGTAGACCGCCCGGTAGGTCCCGCTTTCGTCACTAGCCGCGATTTCCATCACACCGCCACCGAGACCATGCAGCGGTTTGGCTTTGGCGTTCATTTCTGCCAACTGCGCGACGTACAGCGCAAACCCGATGTCATCTTGGACGCCAGTTGGAAACGACTTCACGGTGGATCGGGAATCGGCGAGCCACGTGAGTTTCTTCCTGCGCTGGTCCATGCCTATATTGGCATATGCAGGATCGCCTCGTCAAAGGAAAGTGACCCAGGTGCGAACCGGTCCCAGGCTGCCCAACCCGCCCATGTAGATGTCTTGGTCCGAGCCAATCGCCCCGTGCAATCCTCAAAACTCGGCGGTTCCGTGCGGAATTTCAGCGTGACAGGATCCCTTGGATCGCGAATAGTCGTGCTTGGTATCATGAGGCGTTGAGTGCCGAGGGAAGGGCTTCTTTGTTCAATCCCCTGACTTTGCGGTTGCGGGCAGCGCCTTTCCGAGGCCTGTGGCTCGCTCGCGTTGAAGAGTTGGCTCGACCTTGGTAAATTGGAACCCGAAGCAGGACCGCTATGAATCTTGACCGAATCGAAGTCTCCCCTGATGTGATGGGTGGAAAGCCCTGCATTCGAGGCACCCGGGTGACGGTTGGAACCATCGTTGGACTTCTGTCGAAAGGGCACCTCCAAGAAGAGATCCTGAAACTTTACCCTTACCTCAAACAAGAGGACATCTCGCAGGCGCTGGGATATGCGGCTTGGCGGTCAGAAGAGCGAGAAGTCCGACTGAAGAGCGCGTGGTGATCCTGTCGGTCGCAACTTCCGCGCCATTGGAATACCGAGATAAAGGAAAAGACACTGCGCAGCATCCTCAATACTTTGGGGCTTGATCACCCCAAATCATCGTTCAAAAGTAAGGAGTAGGAATACGCCAATGCAATATCCAGCATATTTCGACGATGACAACCCCGAGGGTGGGTTCGTTGTGACCTTCCCGGATTTTCCGGAGGCGGTGACGCAGGGTGTGAAACGCTCGACGAGGCGCTGACTATGGCTCGGGATGCGCTGGCGATGGCCCTTGCGTACCGAATTGAGCATAACGAGGCAATCCCTTCGGCGAGTATGGTCGACGGATCCGGGTATCGATGGATTGGCTTGTCGGCGATCCACGATGCGAAACTTTCGCTTTACCAACATTGTCGGGGCGCGAATCTGCGGAAGGTTGATTTGGCGAGGATGTTGGGAATACCGCCCCCGAATGTGGACCGCTTGTTTCGGTTTGATCGGGCGACCCGCATGGACCAGTTAGAAGCGGCGTTTTCGGTGCTGGGGAAGCGGTTGGTGGTGACGGTGGAAGATGCGGCTTAAGAATTTCTGACCTTCCTGGGTTGCAACGTTTGGAATGGGTTGAGGCTGACCGCGCGGCGCGGATGGTGAGTTGCCATTGAGGCGTGGGGCAATTGATGCGGAGAGGAGCCGGATTTCAGCGGGGCTTCGCCTAGGATTGGCTCCGTTTCTACTGGCATCGGAGGTGGCGGGCGCGGGTTGTTGCGCTTCGTTTAATTCGAATAGGCTTCAATTGATTCGACTGCGTGCTACGATGTCGTCAGGAGTCAGCGGTGCTAATGGAGCCGATTGCTCGACCAGAAACAGACGACAGCCAGATTCGCGAGTTGAACCGGATGCTTCGACTTGGTTCCCCCGCATTGGTGGGCACCGATGGTAAGCGGATGGAGCTTCCGGGGACTGTATTTCGACTTTTGAGGGATATCGCCAGGAACATGCAGCTTGGCCGGGCTATTGTGTTGGTGCCGGAGAATCAGCAGTTGACGACCCAGCGGGCGGCTGACTTGCTTGGTGTTTCGAGGCCGTACCTGATCAAGTTAGTTGATTCTGGTGAGATACGGTGCCATCGGGCAGGAAGCCATCGGCGAATCTATTTGCAGGATTTAACGGCATACCAGAAGCGCCGGGATGTGGAGCGGCACGAGGCACTTGATCGGATTGCGAAGGAGGCCTTTGAGTCCGGACTGTATGATCGCGGCGGGATCCCGGAGGGTGGCCAGGACGAATGAGGGGCGGACGGCGCGTCGTCCTCGACGCGTGTGTACTGATCCCGATGCCGTTGGCGGATACATTGCTTCGCGTGGCGGAGTTCCCGAGTCTTTACTCGCCCAAGTGGTCGGAAACGATTATGGCCGAGGTAACTCGAAACTTGGTACAGAAATGGGGAATGCCGGTGGTTAAGGCTGAGCGGCGCTAAACAGAGTTGCGGAGACATTTTCCAGAGGCGTGGGTGGAAGGCTTTGAGTCGAAGATCGAACTGATGGCGAATGACCCGGGAGACCGGCATGCGTTGGCGGCGGCGGTTCATTCGTGGTCCGATTTGATCGTTACGTAGAACTTGAGGCACTTTCCGTTGGTGGCTCTGGGGCCTTGGGAGATCGAGGTTGTGTCCCCTTCACGATTTCTTGGTGTTCTATTTGATCGGAAGCCCGAGTATAGGGGACCCGGTTTTCTTGGACACAAGG